>NZ_JAUCDN010000243.1:0-5026 GCF_034675085.1 Devosia sp. | reverse complement strand
CGGAGTGCCTCGTCTGGAGCGACATCCCCAATAATCGCATGCTGCGCTACGTGCCCGGGCTGGGGGTGACCACCTTCCGCGCGCCCTCCGACTACGTCAACGGCAATACCCGCGACCGCCAGGGCCGGCTGATCTCGTGCTCGCATGGCGCCCGCGCCGTACTACGCACCGAATGGGACGGCACCATCACCACGCTGGTCGACCGCCATGCCGGCAGGCGGCTCAATTCGCCCAATGACGTGGTGGTCAAGTCCGATGGCAGCATCTGGTTCACCGACCCGCCCTATGGCATCCTGTCCGACTATGAGGGGCACAAGGCCCCCCAGGAACAGGCGGGCTGCTACGTTTATCGGTTCGATCCCGCCGATGGCACGCTGCGCGTGGTGGCGGACGATTTCGCCAAGCCCAACGGGCTGGCCTTCTCGCCCGACGAATCCGTACTCTACATTTCCGACACCGGGCGCAGCCACGACCCCGACTGGCCGGCCCAGATCCGCAAATTCGCCGTCGACGGCGACCGGCTGACCCGGCCGGAGGTGTTCGTCGATGTGGATAGCGGGTTGTCGGACGGCTTCCGGCTCGACACGGATGGCAATGTGTGGACCAGCTCCGGGCCGGGGGTGAATGTCTACAATCCCGCCGGGGCGCTTCTGGGCCGCATCCGCACCGGCGTGCCCACCGCCAACCTCACCTTTGGCGGGCCGAAAAAGAACCGGCTCCTCATCACCGCCAGCCAGTATCTGATGGCCATCTATGTCAATGCGCGCGGCATCCAATCCCCCTGACCCGGCGCGTTTCATCCGAAAGCATTTGCGGCTGCAAGAGGCGCCGGGGCTGAAAGGGGTAAAACTCTATTGTGCCCATAAGGGCAGCCGGCTGTCGCTGCTCGATGGGGATGCCCCGCCCTATTGGGCCTATAGCTGGGCCGGCGGGCTGGCGCTGGCCCGGCATTTCATCGCCCACCGGAACATGGTGCGCGGCAAGCGCCTGCTCGATCTGGGCGCGGGCTCGGGGCTGGTGGGAATTGTCGCGGCAAAGCTGGGGGCCAGGGTGAGCGCCAGCGAGGTCGATCCCTATGGGCGGGCGGCGATCGGGCTCAATGCGCAGGCCAATGGGGTCGAGATCGCGCTGCTCGACCACCGCGCCGCGCCGCCAAAGGGGATCGATGTGATCGCGGCGGGGGATGTGTTCTACGACGAGACGGTGGCGGCAAGCATGCTGCCCTTGCTGCAAGGCTGCGCGGCGGCCGGCATCGCGGTGCTGGTGGGCGACCCCGGACGGCGCGACCTGCCGCTCGACGCGCTGGAGCCCCACGCCCGCTACGAGGTCGGCGATATGGGCTCCTGCGGCGCGGGTGAGGCGTGGGTTTATCGGCTGCCTTAGATCATTTCACTGTTTAGTAGAAACAGTGAAATGATCTAAGCCTTTGTTTTATCGCGTTTCCGAACCGGAAAACCGGTATCCACTTTTCCGGGAAACGCTCTAAGAGGGACCGAGGACGGGCCCTACATCACCGCCCCGACCTGCCAGGGCACGAATTCATTGTCGCCATAGCCCAGCGCCTCGGATTTGGTCTGCTCGCCCGAGGCGACGCGCAGGATATGATCGAAGATTTCGCGGCCCTTCTCTTCGATGGAGACACCCTCGACGATATCGCCGCAATTGATGTCCATGTCCTCGCCCATGCGGGCATAGACATCGGAATTGGTCGCCAGCTTGATCGAAGGCACCGGCTTGCAGCCATAGGCCGAACCGCGCCCGGTGGTGAAGCACAAGACATTGGCCCCGCCCGCAACCTGGCCGGTGGCCGAAACGGGATCGAAGCCGGGCGTGTCCATGAACACGAACCCCTTTTCGGTGACCGGCTCGGCATATTCGTAAACCGCCGTCAGCGGCGTCGTGCCGCCCTTGGCCGCCGCGCCCAGGGATTTTTCCAGAATGGTGGTGAGCCCGCCCAGCTTGTTGCCGGGGGAGGGATTATTGTTCATCTCGCCATGGTTGCGGCGCGTGTAATCCTCCCACCAGTGAATGCGGGAAATCAGCTTCTCGCCCACCTCGCGGCTGACGGCGCGGCGGGTGAGCAGATGCTCGGCGCCATAGATCTCGGGGGTTTCGCTGAGGATGGCGGTGCCGCCATTGCGCACCAATATATCGGCGGCATGGCCCAGAGCGGGATTGGCGGTGATGCCCGAATAGCCGTCCGAGCCACCGCATTGCAGCGCGAGGCTCAGATGGGAGGCGTCGACGGTCTCGCGGCGGGCGGCGGCGACCATGGGCAGCATTTCCCTAACCTTCTCGACGCCCCATTCGATCATCCGGCGCGTGCCGCCGCGCTCCTGGATGGTCATGGTCTGGAAGCTCTCGCCCTCCTCGATGCCGTAAATCTCCTTCATGCGGCCGATCTGGAACACTTCGCACCCCAGCCCCACCAGCAGCGCCGCGCCCAGATTGGGGTTGGACGTGTAGCCCCATTGCGTGCGCCGCAGGATGTCGAACCCCTCGCCCCGGCTCTCCATGCCGCAGCCGGTGCCATGCACGAAGGGCACCACGCCATCGACCTGCGGGTAATCGTCCAGGATGCCGGAGCGGTTGACCGCCTCGGCGATGAACTTGGCCACCGTGGCCGAGCAGTTCACCGAGGTGAGGATGCCGATATAATTGCGCGTGCCCACCTTGCCATTGGCGCGCCGATAGCCCTGGAAGCTGGCGCGCTGGCTTGCCGGCACCATTTCGGGCGCCACCGCGCCCTCGGCAAAGGCATAATCATGGGTCAGCGTGCCATCGGGCCCGCCCATGCCGCAATTGTGCTCATGCACCCAGTCGCCGGCGGGAATATCCTCTTTGGCAAAGCCGATGATCTGGCCGAATTTACGGATCGCCGCCCCCGCCGCAATCGGCTCCAGGGCGAATTTATGCCCGCGCGGCACGCGGCGGCGAATGGAGACGCCCTGCGGCGTCGGCGCGCCGACATCGAGATTGGCCAGGGCCACCGCGATATTGTCGGCCCCGTTGAGCACCAGCGTGGGCGGGCGGGAGGAAAGGGCGGAATCGGACATGAACGGACTTGCTTTCAGGGATCGGATCGTGATGCCGCTTTACCTCACCCGCTTTTGCCGCCAGATTGCCCCGGCAAGGGCGGCTGCGGTTGTCAAGCAGAACGGCACTAACTAACATGTTAGCATGAACAACCATACAAGTCCCTACTCATTTCTGAGCCGGCCGGCGAATCTGACGCGCGGCAACGTGACGGCAGAGGTGACCAATGTGCTGCGCGAGGCCATCGTCTCCCTGGCGCTGGCGCCGGGCAGCCCCATCGACAAGTCGCTGATCTGCGCCGAACTGGGCGTGTCGCGCTTTCCGGTGAGCGAGGCGCTGGCGCGGCTTCAGGCCGAGGGGCTGGTGGACATCGCCCCCCAGCGTGGCTCCAGCGTCTCGCTGGTGCGCCTGGCCGATGTGCGCGAATACATGCTCATCCGCAAGGGGCTGGAATCGGAAGCGCTGCGCGTTCTGATCGGCGCCCATGACGAAAAGCTGGTGGCGGCGCTGCACGACAACATGGCCGCCCAGCGCGCCCGTGCCGAGCGCGACGACGCCGAGGGGTTCCACCACATCGATGTCGGCTTCCACGACATCATCTACAGCTCCATGGGCTTTTCGCGCATCCGCGCCATCATCGATTCGGCGCGGGCCAATCTCGACCGGGCGCGGCGGCTCATCATCACCCCGCGCCGGCTGGCCCTGACCATCGCCGAGCACCAGGCCATATTCGACGCCATTCTCGCCCGCGACCCGGCGGCGGCCAACCGCGCCATCCGTGCCCATATCGACGCGGTGATGGTGGAACTGTTCGCCTTCGCCCGCGAGCATCCCGGCCTGTTCGCCGATGGCGCCACGCTGGGCGCCGACAGCGACAGCTTTCCCTTTGGCTGAGGAGCCATAATCATGCTGAAAAACATCCCTCCCCTGCTCGGGCCGCAATTGCTGGCGGTGCTGCGCGCCATGGGCCATGGCGACGAGATCGCCATTGTCGACGCCAATTTTCCGGGCAGCACTCTGGGTCCCGAACTGATCCGGCTCGACGGGGTGAGCGCCACCGAGGCGCTTGACGCCATCCTCACGCTGATGCCGCTCGACGATTTCGTCGACGAAGCCGCCTTCGGCATGGAAGTGGTGGGCGATCCGGCACGGCGCGAGCCGGTGATGGAAGCTTTCGAGACCATCATCAGGAAGCACGAGCCCGGCATGGGCTTTGCGACCCTGGAGCGCTTCGCCTTTTACGACCGGGCGCAGGAGGCTGCCGCCATCGTCCAGACCGGGGAAAACCGGCTCTACGGCAACATCTTGCTCAAGAAGGGCATCATCCGCCCAAAGGATTGACCCGGGCCGAACGGAAACCGGCCCACCAGCCCTCGACAGGCTAACATGTTAGAGGCTAGGACTGGGCCGAACCCAAGAGGAACCCCAAACCCATGAAACTTCTCCGCATCGGCGCCAAGGGCGCAGAAAAGCCCGCCATCCTGGCCGAGGACGGCACAATTCGCGACCTGTCCGGCGTGGTATCGGACATTGCCGGGGCCGTGCTGACGCCCGAGGGGCTGGCCAGGATCGCCGCTGCCGACCTTTCCGCCCTGCCCCGGCTGGAAGCCGGCCAGCGCATCGGCCCCTGCGTGGGCAATGTCGGCAAGTTCATCTGCATCGGCCTCAACTATGCCGACCATGCCGCCGAAACCGGCGCCAAGATTCCCGCCGAGCCGATCATCTTCACCAAGGCCACCAGCGCCATCATCGGCCCCGACGACGACGTCATCATCCCCAAGAATTCCACCAAACCCGACTGGGAAGTGGAGCTGGGCGTGGTGATCGGCAAGGAGGCCCGCTATGTGGAAGAAGCCGACGCCATGGAGCATGTGGCCGGCTATTGCGTGGTCAACGACGTCTCCGAGCGCAATTTCCAGACCGAGCGCGGCGGCACCTGGGACAAGGGCAAGGGCTGCGACACCTTCGGCCCCATCGGCCCCTGGCTGGT
>NZ_JAUCDN010000242.1:0-5055 GCF_034675085.1 Devosia sp. | reverse complement strand
TTTCCGCGACCCTGGCCGCTGCCGCCATGCTGATGGCCGGCTCCGCATTCGCCCAGGATGCGGCCAATTACCCCGAGCGCCCCGTCACCATCATCGTGCCCTATAACCCCGGCGGTTCCACCGATGCCGGCGCAAGGCTCATCGCCCAGTCGCTGAGCGAGCAGCTCGGTCAGCCCTTCGTCGTGGAAAACAAGCCCGGCGCTTCCGGCGTCATTGGCACCGAATACGTTGCCAAGTCCGATCCCGACGGCCAGACCATCCTGGTCCACACCTCGGCCATCGGCATCCATGCCGCCTTCAATGCCAACCTTCCCTACGACACCACCGAAGACCTGCGCGCGGTCTCGATCATGGCCGGCGGCCCCTTCGTTCTCGTCGCCAATCCCTCGCTGCCGGCCGATACCGTTCAGGAACTGGTCGATTACGCCAAGGCCCATCCGGGCGAGCTCAATTTCGGCTCCGCTGGCGTTGGCGGCTCGGGCCATCTGATCGGCGAGCGCTTCAAGGCCTCGACCGGCATCGACATGGTGCACATTCCCTATGCCGGCGGCGGCCCGTCGCAGGTCGGCCTCATGGCCAATGAAGTCCAGATCGTCTTCGATACGCTGACCTCGATCCCGCTGATCCAGGAAGGCAAGCTCAAGGCGCTGGCGGTTACCTCTCAGGAGCGCTGGCCCGCCCTGCCGGATGTGCCCACCATCGCCGAGGCCGGCTTCCCCGACGCCACCGTGATGATCTGGATCGGCGCCTTCGTGCCGGCCGCCACGCCAGACGCCATCGTCGACAAGCTCAGCGCCGCCATCGCCAAGGCCGATGCCGAGCCCAACATCATCGAGCGCCTGGAAGGCGTGGGCATGACCCCCATCGGCAATACCCCCGACGAGGCCAAGGCCGAGCTTGCCTCCGACATCGAAGGCTGGAAGGCCCTGGCCGCCACCGGCATCACCATCAACTAACTCCCTCTCCTCCCTCTGGCGGGGACGCTCTGCGCCCCCGCCGCCTCCGGCGGAAGCACCATGTCCCAGAAATTGCGAATCCTCGTCAGCGCGGCTCCCACCGGGCCGTGGTCCGCTCTTGCCGGCCGCATCGAGGCCGCCGGCGCCGAAATCCGGCACCTAGCCGCCGACGCCACCGACATTCCCGCCGAATGGACGCCCGACGCTTTCGTTACGCTCCCCGTTCCGCACGCCACCGCCCGCTTCGACCAGCTCGATCTCGACGCCTGGGAAGCCGCCGCCGATGCCGAGCTCAATACCCGTTTTCGCCTGGGCCAGATCGTTGCCCGCCGCATGAACGAGGGTGCTGGCGGCGCCATCATCCATATCATCGCCGCTGATGGCCTGCCCGGCGCTGCCGAAGCCGGAACCTCCGCCATTCTCTCTTATGCCTCGGCCGGTCTGTCGCGCGGCATCGCGCTCGATCTCAAGCCCGGCATCCGCTCTAACACTCTGGCGCTCACCCCTGATGCGGCCAGCCTCGACGCCGCCGCAGCCATGATCGTGTTTCTGGCGGGCGAACAGGGTGCCGGTATGACCGGCCAGATTGCCGCCATCACGCCCACCGAGCTGCAACTGTTCGCCCAGTCGCGGCCCTTGCGCGTCGCCCATAGCGATGGCGGCTGGGACGAAGCCAGCCTTGCCGCGCAAATCGCCCGCTGGAGCCCCTACCTGCCGCGCCTTACCGAGAATGGGGAGGCCCTTTAATGAGCCCGATTTCCTCCACGCTTGCAGGCAAGGCCGTCATCGTCACCGGCGGTGGTGGCGGCATCGGCCGCGCCGTCTGCCTGCATATGGCCCGGCTCGGTGCCCATGTTCTCGTCAATGACCTGGGCGTATCGGTTGCCGGCGACCAGAGTTCGGCCCGTGCCGCCGATGTGGTCGTGGGCGATATCGTCGCCGCCGGCGGCTCGGCCGTCGCCAACACCATGAGCGTCACCGACAAGGCGGCGGGCAAGGCCATGGTCGAGCAGGCCATGGACAGCTTCGGCCGGCTCGATATCGTCATCAACAATGCCGGCATCATCCGCATGGGCGCCTATGACGAAATGCCCGAAAGCGACTGGCGGGGCGTGCTCCAGACCAACCTTTATGGCGCGGTCTATCTCAGCCACGCCGCCGCCCGGCAATTCGTGCGCCAGAACAGCGGCGCCTATGTGCACATGACCTCGGCCGGCGGGCTGATCGGCAGCACCAAGCAAACCAATTACGGCGCCGCCAAGCTCGGCATTGTCGGCCTGTCCCAGACTTTGGCCCGCGATCTCGGCCCGCTCGGCATCCGCTCCAACTGCATCGCGCCCTCCAGCACCAGCCGCATGACCGAATTGACCGACAATGCGCGCAAGCACCTGATGACCCCCGAGGCGCTGGAAAACCTGCGCCGGGCGCGCCTCGCCTCGGTGCCCGAGCACATGGCGCCGGTCATCGCCTTCCTGGGCAGCGACGCGGCGTCGGGCCTCAACGGCCAGATCATCGGCGCGCGCGGGAGCGAGCTTTATCTTTACGGCCATCCGTCCCCCCTCCGGGGCCTTTCCTCGCGGCAGGGCTGGTCGGCGCCATGGCTGGAAACCAATCTTGCGGGTGCCTGGGCGCCGTTCATCACCCCGCTTGAAGTCATCACGGATGTGTTCAACTGGGCCCCCGTGCCCGGCTCGTCCCCAACCGATTCCTGACCAACTGGAGAGGCAGCCATGGCTACCGGAAAATTCGTCACCGATCTGGACAAGGGCGATGTGCTCGGCCCGGTCGAATATACCCTCAGCTCGTTCGTCATCCGCGAATATTCCCATATCGTGGAGATGCATCACGAATGCTTCCAGGGCGCCGACGGCCTCATCATGCCGCCCACCCTGATCCATCTCGACAAGCTGCGCCTCTACAATGCGGCCTGCCCGGCAGGCACCGGCCCTACCGCGCGCATTCACTACGAATATGACGCCGAAGTCTTCGCCCCCGCCCGCGTTGGCGACCGGCTGAGCGTCATCGGCCATATCCGCGACCGCTTCCTCAAGAAGGGGCGCGAATATGTGCTGCTCGAAATGGAACTCACCAATGTCGAAACCGGCGAGCTGCTGGTGCGCTACCGCGACCAGGTGATCCTTGCCTATTCGTCCAAAGAAGCTGCCTGAGGAGCCGCCCCATGACCATCACGCTTGAGCCCGGCACCGAATTCCGCACCCGCGCCCGCGCCATGACGCGCGAACGCATGCGCTGGTATGTCGACGGCCAGCCGACCATCGCCGCCGATGATGGCCGCATCCACACCCAGCCGCCCACCATTCATGACGACGATGAATATGCCCGCTCCCAGGGCCTGCCCGGCATCATCGCCGATGGCATGATCTCGACCAACTGGATCCAGGGCCTGCTGGTGGATGTCTACGGTCCGCAATTCGCCTGCCGCAGCCGGCTTTCCACCAAATATATCGCCCCGATCTACGAGAATATGCAGGTCATCGCCTGCGCCCGCGTCAACACGGTCGTGGTCAATGAGGCCGGCAAGTCCGTCCACACGCTCGATGTCTGGTGCGAGGACGATGCCGGCAAGAAGCTCACCGTCGGCTCGGCCATGGTCGAGCTGGCCTGATCCCGTCGCGGCTGGAGGTTGCCTCGGCATGTCCAGCCCGGCAATGAGTGAAAGGCGACTGGGAACGGTCGGGGCGATCATGGTTGCCCTGGGGCCGCTCTCGGTCGCCATCTATACGCCGGCTCTGCCCGAAATCGTCACCGGCTTTGGCGCCACCGATGCGGCCGGCAACCTCACGATTTCGGTTTTCTATATCGGGCTGGCGCTGGGCCAGCTTCTGTGTGGCCTGCTTTCCGATGGTCTGGGCCGACGCAATGTCGCCCTGGTCTTTTTCAGCCTTTACGTGCTGGCGGCCATCGGTTGCTTTTTTGCCCCCTCCATATCCTGGCTGATTGCAGCCCGCGCCCTGCAAGGGGTCGGCGCTTCGGCCGGGCTGGTGATTTCCCGGGCGCTGGTGCGCGACATGTTCACCGGCCAGGCCTCCTCGCGCATTCTCAACATGATGGCCATTATCATCGCCGCCGGTCCGGCCATGGCGCCGGCGCTGGGCAGCGTGCTGCTGGCCATCGGGGGAAGCCAGTGGATCTTCGCCACCATGATCGTCCATGGCCTGGCGGTATTGCTGCTCACCGGCCTGTTCATCGTCGAAACGGTTGGCATCGATCTCTCGCGCCTGCGTCCCATGGCCATGATCCGCTCCATGGGCGTGCTGCTCGCTAGCCGCTCCTTCCTGCTGCCGGCGCTGTGCACGGCTGGCTGCGCCGGCGCCATTTATGGCCAGGCCAGCATCCTGCCCTTCCTGCTGATTTCCCATCTGGGCATTACCCCGCAGCAATTCGGCGTCGGCATGTTCCTCCAGTCCGGCGTCTACATGCTCGCCTCGCTGTGGACGCGCTGGCTGATGCGACGTTTTCCCGCCCCGCAATTGGTGCCCTGGGGCGCAGCCATCGTACTGCTGGGGGCCGCGTGCCTGGTCGCCGGCACGCTTTGGCTTGAACCCAATTTCTGGACTGTCATGCTGCCGGTGGCGCTTTATGCTTTCGGCTATGCCCATGCGGCGCCGGCGGTGATGACGGCGGCTTTTGCCGCCCATCCCGACCGGGCCGGCGCTGCTTCGGCGCTTCACGGCTTCATGCAGATCGGCACCGGCTTCTGCATCGGCCTCTTGGCGACGCTGTTTCCCAGCCCGGTCCTGGCCATGGGGGTGCTGATCCCGGCCAGCATCGCCCTGGGCGCACTGGCCGGCCTCGCCTGGTATCGTTTCGACAGGCCCTAGCCCTGCGCGCGCAGTCCGGCCAGCAGCGCTTCGGCGTCGCCGCGGCGACAGCCCCAGCCCGTCGCCTGTTCGGCCCGCTCGATCATGGCCTGCACCCGCTCCGGCGGCAGCCGCGCCGCCTGGAACAGCGGCCCGCCTTTGTGCCGGGCGAAGCCATAGCCATTGACCAGCACCACGTCGATATCCTGTGCCGAGCGGGCAATGCCCGCATCCACCAATAGCGCCGCCTCGTTGACGATGGCGCCCAGTCTGGCCTC
>NZ_JAUCDN010000241.1:0-5085 GCF_034675085.1 Devosia sp. | reverse complement strand
CGCCCGGTGGGTGCGGCGCTATCGTGCCACAACCCATATGCGATAGCCCTCCTCCCGCAGGGGAGAGGGTTGGGGGCGCGGCTTACTCCGCCAGGCTCGCCAGCACGTGGACCCAGGAGCGGATGCCGCGGTGGAAGCTGTCCAGGTCGTATTTCTCGTTGGGGGAATGGATCTGGTCGTCGACATGGGCGAAGCCGATGAGCAGCGTGTCCAGGCCCAGAATGCGCTTGAAATCGCCGGCGACGGGAATGGAGCCGCCCGAGCCGGTGATGACGGCCGGCTTGCCCCATTCGGCTGAAAGGCCCGAAAGCGCCTTGCGCAGATAATCTCCATCGGCGGGCACGGTGATGGCCGGCGAGCCGCCATGGGGGATGAAGCGCACGCTGCAATCGGACGGCACCAGCGCCTCGACATGTTTGCGGAAGGCGGCGCGGATCTTGTCGGGGTCCATGCCCGAGACCAGGCGGAAGGAAATCTTGGCGCTGGCCTTGGCGGGAATGACCGTCTTGAAGCCTTCCCCGGTATAGCCCCCGATCATGCCGTTGATCTCGCAGGTGGGGCGCGACCACAGCATTTCGAGCACCGAGCGGCCCTGTTCGCCCGCCGGCAGGGACAGGCCGGCATCGGCCAGGAACTGCTTTTCGTCAAAGCCCAGCCCCTGCCACTGCGCCTTCAGCTCCGGGCTCAATTCGGCAACGTCGTCGTAAAAGCCGGGCAGGGTGACCGAGCCGTCGGGCGCGCGCAGGCTGGCGATGATTTCGGCCAGCACCTGGTTGGGATTGCGCGCCGCATTGCCGAACATGCCCGAATGCAGATCGCGCGCGGCGGCGGTGATCTCGATCTCGTCGGCGACGAGGCCCCGCAGCATGGTGGTGATGGAGGGGGTCTGGCGGTCCCACATGTCGGTGTCGCAGACCAGGGCGATGTCGGCCTGGGCCAATTCGTCGCGATTGGCCTGCATGAAGGGGGGCAGGTTGACGCCGCCGCTTTCCTCCTCGCCCTCCAGCATCAGCGAGATTTTGAGCGGCAGCCCGCCGGTGGCGGCCTTAAAGGCGCGGCAGGCCTCGATGAAGGTGAGCATCTGGCCCTTGTCGTCGGAGGCGCCGCGCGCCACGATGATCTGGCGGCCATTGGCGTCGGTGCGCAATTGCGGCTCGAAGGGATCGCTGTGCCAAAGCTCGAGCGGATCGACCGGCTGCACGTCATAATGGGCGTAGAACAGCACATGCGGCCCGGCCTGGTCGGGTCCGTGCGCGACCACCACCGGATGGCCCGGCGTGGGGCGGGCCTGGGCGGCAAAGCCGAGCCCGGACAATTCGCCCACCAGCCAGTCGGCGGCGCGCTGGCACTCGGGGGCATAGGCGGGATCGGTAGAGATGGATCTGATGCGCAAAAGCGCATAAAGCCGCTCGAGGCTGGCATCGAGCCCGGCATCGACCCGGGCGAGAACGGCTTCGAGGGCCTGGGAGGAAGAGGGCGTGGTCGAATTGGGCATGAGGCGAATCCTTTTTGCCCACATTCACCCCGGCGCGGGGCGCTGTCCAGCGCGGTTGCCGCAGGGCCGGGGCTCGGCTAGAGCATTTGATCGTTTCGCTGAAACGGCGAAATCGCTGCAGGTCTTCATCGTGCCGCGCTTCCGAAGCGTAAAAGCGTTGCCAGTTCTGCTGGAAACGCTCCGGGTCTTGGTTTTTTCGCGTTTCCGAACCGCAGAACCGTTGCCACTTCTGCTGGAAACGCTCTAGGTCACAGGCAAGGACGCCAGAAAGGGAGGCCGGCATGGCCGCGCATGAAGGCAGGGAGCGCACCACGGGCGAACTGATCGCCGCCATCACCGGACGCATGCCGGGACGGAACCTGCATTCGCGCGTGCTGTGGGAATTGGGCGTCGCCATCGTGCGCGGCGATTATGCGGAAGGGGAAATCCTGCCTTCGGACGTGGAGTTGCAGCAGCGCTTCTCGGTGTCGCGCACGGTGCTGCGCGAGGCGCTCAAGACGCTGGCGGCCAAGGGCATGATCGAGGCGCGGGCGCGCATCGGCACGCGCGTGCTGCCGCGCAAGCGCTGGAACCTGTTCGACGCCGACGTGCTGGCCTGGCATTTCGAAACCGGGCCCGATCTGGGGTTCCTGGCCAGCCTGGCCGAAATCCGCATCGGGGTGGAGCTGGAAGCGGCGGGGCTGGCGGCGCAGCGCCGCAGCGAGGCGGACGCGGCAGCGCTGGTGGCCTGCGCCGGCCGGCTGGGCGAGGCGCGCAGCGCCGAGCAATTCGCCCGCACCGACCTCGAATTCCACCGCGCGGTGGCCGATGCTTCGCGCAACCCCTTCATGGTCTCGATCAGCGCGCTGGTGGAACTGGCGCTGACCGCCATGTTCACCATCAGCTCGCCCATGGAAGACGAAGCGGCCATGGCCGCCACCGTGCTCGCCCATGGCCGCATCGCCGACGCCATCGCCCGCCGCGACCCCGACGCCGCCCGCACCGCCATGCGCGCCGTCATCAGCGAAGGCTTCGGCCGCGCCGCGGCGCGGATGGGCGGGGAAGGCGAACCGACATAGAGGCGGAGGAAGCGGTGGCCGGTATGCAGCAGATGAAGAGATTGAGGTCCGATCCGGTGTATAGAATTTAGAATGCAGAAAAGCGTCGTAATCATCCAGTCGAATTATATACCCTGGAAGGGGTATTTCGATCTCATTGCTTCCGTTGATGAATTCATCATCTATGATGACGTGCAGTTCACCAAGAACGACTGGCGAAACCGCAACCTGATCAAAGCTCCGGGCGGTCTGCAATGGCTTACCGTGCCCGTGGGGTCCGATATTCATCGGCGTATCCGGGATGTCGAGCTGCCTCAGAGCAATTGGCAAAAAAAGCATTGGAAGGCCCTTGAGGCGAGTTATGGCAGGGCTCCGTTTTACTCGGAGATTTCGGAGCTGCTCCGGCCGGCCTATTTCGAGCCTCAGACCCATCTTTCGAAACTGAACCGCCTGCTGATAGAGCAGATATGTCAATATATCGGCATCCACACCTATATCTCGAATTCGTGGGATCATCCCTATGGGGGCGAACGCAGCGAGCGGCTCGTCCAGCTCTGCCAGTCCCGCGGGGCCACACATTACATTTCGGGACCGGCCGCGCGCGACTATCTGGATGTCGCGCTTTTCGAGGCGCAGGGTATTACCGTGCAATGGTTCGATTATGGCGGCTATCGTGACTATCCGCAGCCCTGGGGCGAATTCACTCATCAGGTCAGTGTCCTCGACCTGCTATTCAGCTGCGGCAAGGCTTCGGCAGACTATATGAGGTATGTGAAGTGACAAAGCTGTCGGTCGTCGCCACGCTGTACAGATCGGCGGCTTATATAGAAGAATTCTGCCAAAGAAGCGCCATGGCCGCCCGGTCCTTTGCAGAAGACGATTTCGAGATCGTGCTTGTCAACGACGGCTCGCCCGATGACAGCCTGACCCGCGCGAGCCAGCTTGCCGCGCAAGATGACCACATTGTGGTGGTCGATCTTTCCCGCAATCATGGGCACCACAAGGCGATGATGACCGGGCTGTCGCATGCCCGAGGCGACTTCGTCTTCCTGATCGACAGCGATCTGGAAGAGCAGCCCGAATGGCTGCAGTCTTTCGCTGAAATCATGGCCAATGAGGGTTGCGACGTCGTCTACGGCGTTCAGAAAAGCCGAAAGGGCGGCATATTTGAGCGAGCCTCAGGGGCCTTGTTCTACCGGTTGCTGCGCGGCATCAGCGATATCGAGGTGCCGGCGAACATGACCGTAGCGCGGCTCATGACCCGGCGCTATGTGCGCGCGCTGACACGGCATCGGGAAGCGGAACTGTTCATGGCGGGGCTCTGGGTGGCCACGGGGTTCGAGCAACGTCCCCATCTGGTTCGGAAGGAAAGCCTCAGCCCGACCACCTACACGTTGCGCAAGAAGATTTCGCAACTGGTGAATTCGGTTACCTCGTTCAGCACCGCTCCGCTCAAGCTCATATTCTTCAGCGGATGCTGGATTTTCGGCGCTTCCGCGCTGTTCAGCGCCTATCTGGTGCTGAACTGGCTTTTCATGAGCCGGCCGCCGGGGGGATATACCTCGCTCATGGTATCGGTATGGCTGCTCGGCGGCCTGATCATTGCCTTTCTGGGCGTCATCGGCATGTATCTGGCTAAGATATACTCTGAGACCAAAGGGCGCCCCTATTCAATCGTGAGGGGCATATTTAGAAACGGTGCCTGGCAGGACGACAGCGGGGGCGAAGCATGAAGAAAGTGGTCATTTTCGGAATCTCCGACGCAGCGGAGCTGGCGCATTTCTATTTTTCCACGGATTCGGATTATGAGGTTGCAGCCTTCACCGTCGATGCTGATTTTCTTCCCGAATCCGGAGAGTTTCGCGGACTGCCCGTCATCCCGTTCGAAACGGTTCGGGAGCGGTTTCCCCCTGAGCAATATTTCATCTTCATCGCCTTGGGGTATTCGAAGCTGAATGAGGCGCGCAAGGCGAAATATCTCGAGACAAAGGCGCTGGGCTATAGGCTGGCGTCCTATGTCAGCTCCAAGGCGAGCGTGCTCAATGACGGGCGCATCGGAGACAACTGCTTCATCCTGGAAGACAACACCATCCAGCCATTCGTCACCATCGGCAATAATGTGACGCTGTGGAGCGGCAATCACATCGGCCATCACAGCACGATAGGGGATCATTGCTTTCTGGCGTCCCATATCGTGGTATCGGGGCGCGTGAGCGTGGGGGAATGCACCTTTATCGGGGTGAACGCGACGCTGCGCGACCATATCAAGATCGGAGCGCGATGCATCATCGGTGCGGGGAGCATATTGTTGTCGGATGCCGATGAGGGCGGGGTTTATATCGGCAGCCAGACCGAGCGTTCAAGAGTGCCCAGCCACCGGGTCCGGGCGATATAGCCGGACGGAAAAGCAGGAAGAACAGTTATGAAGTGGCGAAAACTCGGTCACGTATTCTGCGCCGACAAGCATAGCGAGTGGCTGCATAGCCACGCCATGATCCCCATTGCCGAACAGATCGAAGGGGATCGCTACAGGTTCTATTTCTCCTCGCGGGA
>NZ_JAUCDN010000240.1:0-5104 GCF_034675085.1 Devosia sp. | reverse complement strand
GGAGCAGCTTGAGGATGATGTTCTCGACATCCTCGCCGACATAGCCCGCCTCGGTGAGCGTGGTAGCGTCAGCCATGGTGAAGGGCACATCGAGGATGCGCGCCATGGTCTGGGCCAGCAGCGTCTTGCCCGAGCCGGTGGGGCCGATGAGCAGGATATTGGACTTGGAAAGCTCCACGTCCTGGTTCTTGGAGGCGTGGTGCAGGCGCTTGTAATGATTGTGGACCGCCACCGACAGCACGCGCTTGGCGCGGGCCTGGCCGATGACATAGTCGTCGAGGACCTTGCAGATTTCCGCCGGCGTGGGCACCCCTTCGGAGGACTTGACCATGTTGGTCTTGTTCTCTTCGCGGATGATGTCCATGCACAGCTCGACGCATTCATCGCAGATGAACACGGTCGGACCGGCGATCAGCTTACGGACCTCGTGCTGCGACTTGCCGCAGAACGAGCAGTAAAGCGTGTTCTTCGAGGTTTCGCCGTTGGGTGTCTCTTTGGACATCGCGTCACTCCTGGGGAGGCTGAGCGCCTCCGGATCAAGCGTTATCGAAAACCGTAACGCTCAACACATAAACAAAGTCTAAGCCGGATCGATCCTAAAGACCGATCCGGCTGGGTGCAATTGCACAAGGATCACACTCCACGGCGCAGCGGGAATGTGCTTAATGCCGGCCCGGTCAGCTCGTCGCCTCGGGGACCGCGCGCTTTTCGAACACGCTGTCGATGATGCCGAAGGTCTTGGCTTCCTCGGGCGAGAGGAAATTGTCGCGCTCGAGAGCGCGCTCGATCTCCTCATAGGTGCGGCCGGTGTGCTTCTCATAAATCTGATTAAGACGGCGCTTTAACCCCTCGACTTCCTTGGCATGAATCAGGATGTCGGTGACCTGGCCCTGATAGCCGCCGGAGGGCTGGTGGACCATGATGCGCGAATTGGGCAGGCTGGTGCGCATGCCCTTTTCGCCGGCAGCCAGCAGGAGCGAGCCCATGGAGGCCGCCTGCCCCATCACCATGGTGGCGACGGCGGGGCGGATGAACTGCATGGTGTCGTAGATGGAAAGGCCAGCCGTCACCACGCCGCCGGGCGAGTTGATGTACATGGCGATTTCCTTTTTCGGGTTTTCCGATTCGAGGAAAAGCAGCTGCGCCACGATCAGCGAGGCCATGTTGTCCTCGACCACGCCGGTGACGAAAATGATGCGCTCGCGCAGAAGGCGCGAATAGATGTCGAAGGCGCGCTCGCCCCGGTTCGACTGCTCGACCACCATGGGAACGAGCGTGTTCATATAGATATCGTGCGGATCCCGCATGTGATGCCCCTTTTGCCTGCCGGGTCGCGGACCGGACGGGCCTGGATTTGCCAATGGAACACGACCGCCCTCACCCGGACATCCAGGGCCTTGAGGAAAATCGTGTCGAATTTCGAATCAGCGCGACCGGCCGATTGCAGACGATGCCGCCTTAATGCGCGGTAAAGGCAGAGATAGGCGGCAATGGGGCAGGCTTCAATAGGGCCCGCCGGCAATGGTGAACATCGCCCTTTTACGAGGCGAAGCTGACCGCCACGCCCTTCTTCTTGAAATAGGACTGCATGATCTTGCGCCCCTGCCGGTTGGGCTGGGCCAGCTTGCCCGGCTCGAACACCGCCTCCTTGGCCCCTTCACGCGCCATGGCCGCCTTGAGCGCGGCGATATGGGCGTCCAGATCCTCATTGTCGTTCTTGATCGAGGTGTAGATGTTCTCGATGGCCTGGCTGAGAGGCAGATCGCTCATGAATACGCTCCGAAATCGAATCTAGAGTTTAGCTGCCTTCAAGACATCATTGATGCGCGATTGCCAACCCTTTCCGGTGGCCTTGAACTTTTCAATGACATCGGGATCGAGCCGCAGCGAAATCTGCTGGCGCGGTGCCGCCAGTTTCGGCCGCCCCCGCGACCGCCGGATCGACTCGGCCAGATCAGGGAAAACCTCGGCGAAGGGGCGCGCCTTCCTGAAGTCTTCCTCGGTCCATTCCGGGCTATCCGAAACCGCGTCCCAATCGGCCTTGGTATAGCCCTGCCCTTCTTCAAAACCCTTTGGCTTGCTCATAAAGCCTCCTTTCCGACCCATTGGCCGGACGCATGGAAATGACGGAGAGCGCTTCCGAGCCCAGCGTGACAAAAACCACGGCAATGGAGCCGTCGGCAAAGCGACCAAAAGCCGCCAGGCGTCCCAGCTTCGCCGGCCGGATGATCGCCTCCTCAAAAAAGGTAAGGCTCAAATCGGCAAAATCCAGGCCGTGCTTTGCAAGATTGGCCTGGCGCTTGGGCTCGTCCCAGATGATCCGCATCGATTTTCCGTATCACCTTATAGCATGCGCCTAATTAAAAGTGATACAAAAAATGCAAAGCGTCAATCACGACCGCGCCGCCAGCGCCGATAGCACGCCTGGCAACAGACTCGGCAGGTCCTCGCTCATCATTCCCGGCCCGCCGAAGCAATTGGCGGCTTCGGCATGGAGCCAGACGCCGGCGGCGGCGGCCTGCCAGCCTGCCATGCCCTGCCCCATCAGCCCGGCGATGACACCGGCCAGCACATCGCCCGAGCCCGCCGTGCCCAGCCAGGCGGGGGCATTGGCATTGATGGCGGCGCGACCATCGGGCGCGGCAATGACAGTGTCGCTGCCCTTGAGGACGATAATGGCGCCGGAGCGCTCGGCCGCCAGGCGGGCACGGGCGAGCTTGTCGCCATGGAGAGCGCCGAAGAGCCGCCCGAACTCGCCCTCATGCGGGGTCAGCACGACGGGACGCGATTGCGCCTTGATGGCGGCGAACAGCGTTTCGGGATTTTCGGCAAAGCTGGTGAGGGCGTCAGCATCGAGAACAGCAGCAGCGCCGGAGGCCAGCACCGCCTCGACCTTGCCGGCGGTTTCGGCGCCGACGCCGGCGGCAGGGCCAATGACGGCGGCATTGATGCGCCGGTCGACCAGGATCGCCTCCAACGCCGCCCGGTCGTGCGCGGGGCGCAGCATGATGGAGGTGACATGGGCGGCGTGGACATGCAGCGCGGCCTCGCTGCCGGCCAGCGACACCAGCCCCGCCCCGACGCGGAACGCGCCCAGCGCTGCCAGCCGCGCCGCGCCGGTCTGCAAGGGCCCGCCGGAAATGACCAGGCAATGGCCCCGGTCGAACTTGTTGCCCTCCGGCGTGGCCACGGGCACGCGCCACAGCGCCGGGCCGTTGCGCCAGGCCTGGGAAGCGATGGCGTCGAGAACGGCGGGGGGAATGCCGATATCGGCCAGCACCAGCTCGCCGCAGAGATCGCGGCCGGGGAGCAGGACATGGCCGGGCTTGGCGCGAAAGAAGCTGACGGTGAGATCGGCCTTCACCGCTGCGCCCCTGACGCCGCCGCTGGCCCCGTCGAGCCCACTGGGCATGTCGATGGCCACCACCGGGCAATCGGCGGCATTGACCATGGCGATGGCGGCGGCGAAATCGCCTGTGACATCGCGGTCGAGGCCGGCGCCGAGCAGCGCATCGACGATGAGGCGGGCTTCGGTGGTATCGCCGGGCTGGATCGGGTCGGCGCCCTGCCCCCAGAGCGCGGCGGCTTTGGCGGCGTCACCCGTGAGGCGGTCGCGGCTTCCAAGAAGGCGCAGCGTCACCGGCCAGCCCTGGAGATGCAGCAGATGGGCCACGATGAAGCCATCGCCGCCATTATTGCCCGGCCCGCACAGCACCAAAACCGGCCGGGGCTCGAACCGGGTGCGGATGGCATCGGCCACCGCCCGGCCCGCCGCCTGCATCAGCGAAAAGGATTCCACGCCTGCGGCAATTGCCAGGCGGTCGGCCTCGGCCATATGGGCGGGGGTGAGCAATATGAGGTCGGGGGCCAGGGTCATGGGCGGATGATACAATGGCGGGAAACGGCACGGCAACGCTACGCACAGAGCTGTCGTCCCGGCCATGAGCCGGGACCCAGCCTGAATGCTCACGACCGCCCTCAAAGCGCGTGGAAACATGCGGGGATGGATTCCGGCTCAAGGCCGGAATGGCACCGTGGATGGGGAAAGATTGTCCATCACACAAGGGAAGATGGATTGACGGCACGGCAGATTCCCTCTGCCAAAACAAAAAGGCCGCCCCGGAGGGCGGCCTGAAGGATGAAAAGAACCCCGCTTAGTGGTGGTGTTCCTCGGGAACCTCGTCCTCGTCGGCCTGGATCAGCTTGGCCAGCTCTTCGCGCGTCATGGTCTTGTCGGTGACGGCGCCCTTTTCGGCGAGGAAATCGACGACCTTGTTCTCGAAGACCGGGGCGCGCAGGCCGGCAAGGGCCTGGGGGTTCTGCCGGTAGTAATCGTAGACCTGCTGCTCCTGGCCGGGGAAGCGGCGCACTTCGGCGATCAGCGCCTGCTGGTGCTCTTCCTCGGTGACCTGCACTTCGTTCTGGTTGCCGATCTCGGCGACGACCAGGCCCAGGCGCACGCGGCGCTCGGCGATGCGCTGATACTGCTCGCGAGCCTCCGCCTCGGTGGTGCCTTCGTCCTCGAAGGACCGGCCATGGCTCTCGACCTCGTGCTGGACACGCTGCCAGATGGCGTTGAACTCGGCCTCGACCAGTTGGGCCGGCACCTCGAACTTGTGGCCTTCGTCCAGCGCATCCAGGATCTGGCGCTTGATGTGCTGGCGGCTCATCGAGGTCAGCGCGGTTTCCATCTGCGCCTTGACGGCGCTGCGCAGGGCCTCGACCGATTCAAGGCCGAGCCGCTTGGCGAAATCGTCATCCAGTTCGCCGGCATTGGGGCCGTCGACATGCAAGATGGTGACCTCGAACTGGGCCTTCTTGCCGGCCAGTTCCTCGCTCTGGTAGTCCTTGGGGAAGGTGACGTCGATCTCGCGCGTCTCGCCCTTCTTCATGCCGATGAGCTGCTCTTCGAAGCCCGGGATGAACTCGCCCGAACCCACGGTGAGATGGGCATGGTCGGAGGTACCGCCATCGAAGGGCTTGCCCTTGATCTTGCCGACAAAGCTCAGGCCCAGACGGTCGCCATTCTCGACCACGGCGTCGTCGCCCTTGTCGGTATAGCCGCGGTTCTGCGCGAAGACGCGGTTGAGTTCGGCGGTGCCCT
>NZ_JAUCDN010000239.1:0-5105 GCF_034675085.1 Devosia sp. | reverse complement strand
TCATCCCCGGTTTGCCGTCGTGATCCGCGTTACTCCGCTCATTCTCGCGGTCGCCCTGTTCATGGAAAACATGGACTCGACCGTCATCGCCACCTCGCTTCCCGCCATCGCCGCCGATATCGGCAGCGAGCCGATCGCGCTCAAGCTGGCGCTCACCTCCTATTTCGTCGCCCTGGCCATCTTCATTCCCATCAGCGGCTGGATGGCCGACCGCTTCGGGGCCAAGAACATCTTCCGGCTGGCGATTTTCGTGTTCATGCTGGGCTCGCTCGCCTGCTCCTTTTCCTTTTCGCTGGAAACCTTCGTGCTCAGCCGCTTCTTCCAGGGCATGGGCAGCGCCATGATGACGCCGGTGGGGCGCCTGCTGCTGGTGCGCTCCACGCCGCGCAACGAGCTGGTCTCGGCCATGGCCTGGCTCACCGTGCCGGGCCTGCTCGGGCCGGTCACGGGGCCGCTGATCGGGGGCTTTCTCACCACCTATCTGAGCTGGCACTGGATTTTCTGGATCAATATCCCCATCGGCATTGCCGGCATCATCCTGGCCGGCATCTTCCTGCAAGTGCCCGACGAACGCACGCCGCGCCGGCTCGACGTGGTGGGGCTGGTGCTGGCGGGCCTGGCCTTTGCCGGGTGCGTCTTCGGGCTGTCCGTGGTCAGCCTGCCCGCCCTGCCCCTGCTCTATGGCTATCTGACCCTCGCCGTCGGCGTCATTTCCGGCATCTTCTACCTGCTCCACGCCCGGCGCACCGAATTTCCCCTGCTCGATCCGGCGCTGCTGCGCCACCGGCTCTTCCGCTCCGCCATTCTTGGCGGTTCCTTCTTCCGCATCGGGGTGGGCGCGGTGCCGTTCCTCCTGCCGCTGATGCTGCAACTGGGTTTCGGGCTGAACCCCTTCCAGTCGGGCGCCATTACCTTCATTTCGGCGGTGGGGGCAGTCATCAGCAAATTCGCCACCGAGCGCGTCTTTGCCAGCTTCGGCTTTCCGCGCATCCTTGGCTTCGCCGCTATTTTCGGCGGACTGCTCATCGCCGCGCAGGGCTTTTTCACCACCGAGACGCCGGTGCCGCTGATGATGACGGTGCTGCTGGTCGGCGGCATCCTGCGGTCCTTTTTCTTCACCGGCTCCAATGCCATCGCCTATGCCGAGATCGACAATGCCGAGGCCAGCCAGGCCACCGCCATCCTCGCGGTCGCCCAGCAATTGAGCGTGGCCTTCGGTGTTGCCCTGGCGGGGGGCCTGCTCGAAATCACCACGCGCCTGCATGGGGGAGAGCTGGGCCTGATCGATTTCTGCATCGCCTTTTCGCTGGTCGGCGGGCTCAGCGCCCTGGCCGGCTTCGTCTATCTGCGCCTTCCGGCCGATGCGGGCAGCAATGTTTCCGGCCACCGCGCCGCTGGAGGCTGATCCCGGCCATGTCCCGCACCCTGCCGCTCATCCTGGCCACGGCCCTGTTCATGGAGAACATGGATTCGACCGTCATCGCTACCTCGCTGGCCGCCATTGCCAGCGATATCGGCACCGACCCGATTTCGCTCAAGCTGGCGCTCACCGCCTATCTCGTGGCGCTGGCCATCTTCATTCCCATTTCCAGCTGGATGGCCGACCGCTTCGGCGCGCGCAACGTCTTTCGCGCCGCCATGGTGGTGTTCATGGCCGGCTCCATCGCCTGCGCCCTGTCGGGTTCGCTGGCCCAGTTCGTCGGCGCGCGCTTCATGCAGGGCATGGGCGGGGCGATGATGGGCCCGGTGGCCCGGCTGGTGCTGGTGCGCGCCACGCCGCGCCACCGGCTTGTCGACGCTATGGCCTGGCTCACCATTCCCGCCATGGTCGGACCCATTGTCGGCCCGCCCTTCGGGGGCTTTCTCACCACCTATTTCTCCTGGCACTGGATTTTCATCATCAATGTGCCCATCGGGTTGTTCGGCATCGTGCTGGTGGGGCTGGTGTTGCCCAATGCGCCGGAGCGCAACGCGCCGCGCCATATCGATTTTCTCGGCTTCCTGCTCGCCGGCTCGGCCTTTGCCCTGTTCGCCTTCGGCTGCTCGGTGATCAGCCTGCCCGCCCTGCCCGTCTCCGTCGGCGTCATCGCCACGCTGGTCGGCATCGGGCTGGGCGCGCTCTATGTGCTGCACGCCCTGCGCACCGAATTTCCCCTGCTCGACCTGCGGCTGCTGCGCCTGCCGATCTTTCGCAGCGCCGTGGTGGCCGGCACCTTCTTCCGGCTGGGCCAGGGCGCCACACCGTTTCTGTTCCCGCTGATGCTGCAACTGGCCTTCGGCATGACGCCGTTCGAATCGGGCATGGTCACCTTTGCCGGCGCTGTCGGGGCGCTGGCGGCCAAGTTCATGTCCAACTGGCTCTTCGGCCGCTTCGGCTTCAAATATCCCCTGCTGCTGGCCACCGCCATCGCCTCGCTGGGCATCGTGGCCATGGGCCTTTACACCCCGCAGACGCCGGTGCCGCTGATCCTGGCCATCCTGGTTTTCACCGGCTTCTGGCAGTCGGTGTTCTGGACCGGCTCCAACGCCTTCGTCTTCGCCGATGTCGAGGACAAGGATGCCGGCCAGGCCAATGTCATCAGCCAGGTCTGGGGACAATTGATGTTCGCCATGGGCGTGGCCCTGGGCGGGGGCGCGCTCGAGCTGGCCTATCGCCTGCGCGGCGGCGACAGCCTCGCCCTCGTCGATTTCCACATCGCCTTTTACATCGTCGCCGCCGTCGGCGCCGTGGCCACCCTGCTCTTCATCCGCCTGCCACGCAATGCCGGCCACCAGCTCATGGCCGGCGGCTCCGCCCATTGAGGGCGCAGACGCGCCGAAGCGTTACCCCCAAGCGCCCATGCGTCACGCTCAACGATAGCAGTCCGTTAGCCTAAACCCCGGCCTCGTCATCCTCGGCGGGCGCAGTTTCCTCGCGTCCCTTGAACCCCTTGGCGACGAGATAGGCCTCGGCCGAATCGCTGCGGCTGGACGGCGGCTTGGCGTGGAAGGTCGATTTGAAATGGCGCTTGAGCATGTGGAGCAGCTCATGCTCGGTGCCGCCCTGGAACACCTTGGCGACGAAAGCACCGCCCGGCGCCAGCACGTCCAGCGCGAAATCCGCTGCGATTTCAACTAGTTGCACGATACGCAAATGATCGGTCGGGCGGTGGCCGGTGGTGGGCCAGGCCATATCGCTCATCACCAGGTCGGCCTTCTTGCCGCCCAGGGCCTCCACCAGCATGGCGGGGGCGTCGTCGTCGGTGAAGTCCTTTTGCAGCAGGATCACGCCGGGAATGGGGTCCATTTCCAGATAGTCGATGCCCACGATCAGCGGATTGGCCTCGGTGGACCCCACCGCCTTGGCCGCCACCTGCGCCCAGCCGCCCGGCGCCGCGCCCAGGTCCACCACGCGCATGCCCTTGCGGAAGAGACGATGCTTTTCGTCCATCTCCTTGATTTTAAAGGCGGCTCTGGAGCGATATCCCTGCTCGCGGGCGCGGGCGACATAGGGGTCGTTGAGCTGGCGTTCCAGCCATTTGGTCGAGGAGACCTTGCGGCCCTTTGCCGTTTTGACGCGGATCTTCAGGTCCTTGTCGGATTTGCGGCCACCCGTTCCGAGCGCTTTATCCACCATGGCTGGTTCTCCGGCTATAATTTGAGGCGCGCTGCTGCGCGCGGTCGGCATCCATCAGGGAGATCAAAATGCCTTCGCGCAAGCCCCGATCGGCGACCCGCACCCTTTCGGCGGGCCATTCGCGGCGAATGGCCTCGAAAATGGCGCAGCCGGGCAGCACCAGGTCGGCGCGGTCGCGTCCGATGCAGGCATGGGCCATGCGCCGCTCGAACGGCATGGCGAGCAGCACCTTCATGGTCTGGTCGACCTCGGCACGGCCCATCCACAGGCCATCCACCTTTTGGCGCTCATAGCGCTCAAGGCCCAGATGCAGCCCGGCCAGCGTCGTGACCGTGCCCGAGGTGCCGATCAAGTGCACGGGATGGCTGGCAATCATCTGGCGCAGCTTTTCGCGGCCGCGGAACTGGCGCAGATGCTCGGACACATGGCTCACCATGGCCTCGAACACCTCGGGGGTCACGTCGACGCCGCCGAATTTCTCCGCGATGGAAACCACGCCCACCGGCAGCGACTGCCAGGAGCGGATCGAGGCCGCCATGCGCCCCTGCGCGCGCGGACGCCCGCCGCGGAAATCGAGCCAGGCCAGTTCCGACGAGCCGCCGCCGATATCGAACATCAGCGCGCCCTGGGCGCCGTTCTCGATCAGGTCGGCGCAGCCGGTCACCGCCAGTTCTGCCTCGGTGCGGCGGTCGACGATTTCCAGGTCGATGCCGATTTCCGTCTTCACCCTTTCCAGGAAGGCCGGGCCGTTCTCGGCGGCGCGGCAGGCCTCGGTGGCGATGAGGCGCATGCGCACGGGCTGGTGCTCGCGCAGCTTGATCCGGCATTGGCGCAGCGCCTCCATTGTCCGTTCCATAGCGGCGTCGCCCAGCCGGCCGGTCACCGAAACCCCCTCGCCCAGGCGCACGATTCGGGTAAAGCCATCGACCACGCGAAAACCGTGGTCGTGCGGGCGGGCGATGAGCAGGCGGCAATTATTGGTGCCCAGGTCGAGCGCGGCATAAAGCGGACCGCGATGCCGGCGCGGATTGGGGGCGGCGTTTGTCCGCTTGTCCGTGGCGGGCGGCGGCCTGCGGCCCCCGTCCCTCTCCGGCGCCCTGGAGCTGGCCGAAGCACGGTTCGCCGGCACGTCCGGGGCGGACGAAGGGCCGGCGGCGGACCGATCGGAATCGGTCACAGAAGTCTCCTGCGTGCGCGGTCGCTCCTGCCGGTCCCGCCGGTGGCGCCCGAACGCACTGTTCATTGCGTGTCGGGAAAGACGGTAGTGCAAGGGGCGGGCAAGCGCAATGGCGGCGAAGCCGGAAGGACAATCGCCCGAGCCGCTTGCATTCTGGATCGGCATTGTCTATGCAGTGCCCGCGCCGGACGAAATCGTCCGCCCGCACCGCCCGGCCACCCTAATGGCCAGCCCTTGCTGGGGAATAGTTCAACGGTAGAACAGCGGACTCTGACTCCGTCAATCTTGGTTCGAATCCAGGTTCCCCAGCCA
>NZ_JAUCDN010000238.1:0-5137 GCF_034675085.1 Devosia sp. | reverse complement strand
CGCAGCGTCACCCTGTTCGACCGGCGCGAGCCGGGCCATGAAACCAGCTTCGGCAATGCCGGCATCATCCAGCGCGAAGGGGTGCGCCCCCATGCCTTCCCGCGTGATCTGGCCACGCTCATGCAGGTGGGGCTGCATCTGTCCACCGCCGCCCGTTACGAGCCGCTGGCCCTGCCGCGCCTCGCCCCGGCGCTGCTGCGCTATTGGTGGGAATCCTCCCCCGATCACTATCGCAGGGTGGTGCAGAGCTATGCCCCGCTCATCCTGCGCTCCATCGATACCCATGCCGACCTGATGGCCCAGGCCGGGCCCGAAGCCGAGGCGTTGGTGAGCAAATGGGGATGGCTGCTGGCTTTCCGCAGCGAAAACGGCCTGCGCCGCGAAGCCGACAAGGCGCGCGAGGACAATGAGCGCTTCGGCATCGGCTATGAAGTGCTGGACTGGCCGGCGGTCAAGGCGGCCGAGCCCGCGCTCAAGGGCGGGCTTTCCGGCGCTATTCACTGGACCGACCCCTGGACGGTGCGCGATCCGGGGGCGCTGGTCGCCCAGTATTTCCAGCTTTTCCTGCGGCTGGGCGGCGAATTCGTCCAGGGCGCGGTCGAAAAGCTCGAACCGGGCCCCGAGGGGTGGACGGCAACAGTGGCTGGAAGCCGCCATTCGGCCCGGCAGGCCGTGGTGGCGCTGGGTCCCTGGGCCCCTGAAGTGCTCGATCGGCTGGGCTACCGCCTGCCCCTTTTCGTCAAGCGCGGCTATCACATGCATTACGACAGCGAAAAGGGCGCCAAACTCAACCATCTCCTGCTCGATCCCGAAGTGGGCTATGCGCTGGCGCCGATGGCGCGCGGCATCCGCCTCACCACCGGGGCGGAATTCGCCATGCGCGACGCCCCGCCCACGCCCATCCAGCTCGACAAGGCCGAAAAGGCGGCGCGGGAATTGCTCGACCTGGGGCCGCGCGTCGATTCCACCCCCTGGAAGGGCGCCCGTCCCTGCACGCCCGACATGATGCCGATCATCGGCCGGGCGCCGCGCCACGAGGGCCTGTTCGTCGGCATCGGCCACGCCCATCACGGCTTTACCCTGGGCCCGGCCACCGGCGAATTGCTGGCGCAGATGATGACGGGAGAAGAAACCCCCATCGATGTGCGCCCCTTCGCCATGGAGCGCTTTTTGCATTGATGGAACTGGCGCCGTAGTCCTGCGCTTTCCCGATGTCATCCCCGGCTCGGAGGCCGGGGCGACAGCGTGTGGAATTGGCGTGAGGGGAACCCCTCCTTGCCTACCGCAGCCAGCCGGTGGGGCGGGGATGCAGCTCCATCTGCCCCTCGCGCGTGGCGTCATCGATGGCGTCCAGCTCCTCCTGGGCGAAGCTCAGATTGTTGAGCACGCCCAGATTGTCCTTGAGCTGGTCGAGATTGCGCACGCCCACCAGCGCCGAGGTCA
This sequence comes from Devosia sp., assembly GCF_034675085.1. GTDB lineage: Bacteria > Pseudomonadota > Alphaproteobacteria > Rhizobiales > Devosiaceae > Devosia. The sequence goes on along the minus strand of NZ_JAUCDN010000238.1, from coordinate 3,694 downwards.
TCTCGCTGCGCCGCAGCACCCAGGCCAGCGCCAGCTGCACCATGGTCTGCCCGCGCGCCTGGGCGATCTCGCCGAGACGATCCACGGCGGCCAGCACGCGCGGCTCGATATGGCTGGCGCGCAGGCTCCCATTGGGATTTTCCCCGCGTGTGCCGGTCTTGGCGCCGCTATTATACTTGCCTGAGAGCACGCCTTGCGAGAGCGGCGAAAAGGCGATGACGCCGATGCCCAACTCGCCGCAGGCCTCGATGGTGTGGTCGTTCTCGATCCAGCGATTGATCACCGAATAGCTGGGCTGGTGGATGGTGGCGGCCACGCCCATTTCCTTCAGGATGCGATGGGCTTCGCGGGTTTCCTTTTCCGGATAGCTGGAAATGCCGACATAGAGCGCCTTGCCCGAACGCACCGCCTGGGCCAGCGCCCCCATGGTCTCTTCCAGCGGGGTCTCGGGGTCGTAGCGGTGTGAATAGAAGATATCGACATAATCGAGCCCCATGCGCTTGAGGCTCTGGTTGAGGCTGGCCAGCAGATATTTGCGGCTGCCGAATTCGCCATAGGGGCCGGGCCACATATTATAGCCGGCCTTGGTGGAGATGATGAGTTCGTCCCGATAAGGGCGGAAATCGCGCGCCAATACCTGGCCGAACAATTCTTCCGAGGAGCCGGCGGGTGGCCCGTAATTATTGGCCAGGTCGAAATGGGTGATGCCATTGTCGAAGGCATAGCCCAGAATCTCCATGGCGCTGGGATAGTCGCGCGTGCCGCCGAAATTCTGCCACAGGCCCAGGCTGACCACGGGCAGCTTCAGCCCCGAGCGCCCCGAGCGGCGATATTGCATGGTGTCGTAACGTGCCGTGTCGGCCCGGTAAGTCATGATGGTCTCCCAGCATTTTCTAGATTTGGCCCGGCTGTCGAGCGATGCTATGAGCAGGCCGAAAACGCCCCGGCCCCGCAGAATGGACGCGAGAATGACCCAAGATTCTGTTCCATACAAGGTGATGGCGATCTACAAATTCGCCGACCTGCCCGATGCCGCCGCCATCCAGCCGCTGCTCTCCGATTTCTGCGCCGAACGCGGCATCAGGGGCACGCTGATCCTGGCGCCGGAAGGCATCAACGGCACGGTCGCCGGCACCGCAGAGGCCATCGACGCTCTGGCCGGATTTCTGTTTTCCGGCCCGGTTTTCGCCGCACGGCTCGCCGGGGCCGAGGTCAAATATTCCACCGCCGGCGCCATGCCCTTCCTGCGCCTGAAAGTACGGCTCAAGCCCGAAATCGTCACCTTGCGCGCGCCCGAGGCCAATCCGGCGCGGCAGGTGGGCACCTATGTCGCGCCCGAGGACTGGAACGCGCTGATCGATCGCAATGATGTGGTGCTGGTCGATACCCGCAATGACTACGAGGTGGGGCTGGGCAGCTTCCAGCGCGCGCTCGATCCGAAAACGCAGAATTTCACCCAGTTCAGGGAATACGTCGCCACCCATCTCGATCCGAAGCGCGACCGCAAGGTGGCCATGTTCTGCACCGGCGGCATCCGCTGCGAAAAGGCGTCGAGCTATCTGTTGAGCCAGGGCTTCGAGGAGGTTTTCCACCTCAAGGGCGGTATCTTACGATATCTCGAAGTGGTGCCCGAAAACGAAAGCCGCTTTGCCGGGGAATGCTTCGTTTTCGACGAGCGCGTCTCGGTCACCCATGGGCTGGAAGAGGGCGAGGCCAGCCTCTGCCGCGCCTGCCGCCGTCCCCTCACTCCAGCCGAACGCGCCCATGCCCATTACGAGGATGGCGTTTCCTGCCCCCATTGCCACGACGATGCGGCCAAGCGCGCCGCCGCCGCCGAGCGGCAGCGCCAGATGCAACTGGCCCGCAAAAAGGGCCTCGCCCATATGGGCGACGACGCCGTGGCGTCGGCGGAAGCCCGAAGAGTGCAGAAACGCGCCCATGCCGAAGCCTCGCGCCGGCGGGCCAGGGGGCAATAGGGATCACGCATTGCCGATGAGGATGCCGGCGGCAAAGACCAGCGAGCCGCCCAGCACCACTTGCAGAACCGCCCGCCAGAAGGGCGTCTGCATATAGCGGTTCTGGATGAAGGCGATGGCCCACAATTCGATCAGCACGATGAATATGGCGATGCCGGTGGCGAGGGTGAAATCGGCGATGAGATAGGGCAGGGCATGGCCCAGCCCGCCCACCGCCGTCATGATGCCGGCGGCAAGGCCCCGCTTGAGCGGCGAGCCGCGCCCGGTCAGCTTGCCATCGTCGGACGCCGCTTCCGTAAAGCCCATGGAGATGCCGGCGCCCACGGCGGCGGCCAGCCCCACGAGGAACGTCTGGTGTGTGTCGCCGGTGGCGAAGGCGGCGGCAAAGACCGGGGCCAGCGTCGAGACCGAGCCGTCCATGAGCCCCGCCAGTCCCGGCTGCACATAGGTGAGCAGGAACTGGCGGTGCTTTTCCTGGCCCTCGGCCTGCCGCCCCTCGGGGCCGAGGACCTCGGCGTCGATGCGGTCGGCGGCATCGGCATGCTTGCGCTCCTGCGCCGCCAGATCGCCCAGCAATTTGCGCAGCGCGGCGTCGCTGCTGCGCTTGGCCGCTTCCATATAGAAGCGATAGGCGCCCTCCTCCATTTCCCACACCTGCTGGCGCACCGCCTCCAGGCTCAGCGTGCGGCTGAGCCAGAGTGGCCGGCGTTGCAGGAAACCGCGCACATCCTCGCGCCGGATCGGCACCAGCCGCGGTCCGAAGCGCTCGATGTAAAGATCGAGCAGGCGCCGGCGATGCTCGTTTTCCTCATCCGCCATGGCCTCGAACAGCGCCGCCGAGCCGGGATAGGTGCCGGCCAGCCGTGTCGCGAAGGCGCCATAGATGCGCGCATCCTCTTCCTCGGCAATCACCGCCAGCGCCAATATCTCCTGCTCCGAAAGGCTGTCGAAGCTGCGGCGGGTCTCAAGGGGAAAAAGCGGCATGGCGATACCTTGGAATGATTCTAAACTTTCTTTAGAACCGTTCCAGACTATTGGCAAGCGTCAGGCCCTGTCCTTGTCTCAACGCAACATGGATTGCTGCGCGAATACCGCCGCCATCATTCCCGCCGCACTGGCCAGGGTGACGCTGGCCATGGGATTGGCGAGGTCCCCGGCGGCATAGATGCCCCTGACGCTGGTTTCGCGCCGCTCGTCGGTCTTGAGCACCACGCCCAGCGGGGTTTCCGTCAATGCAAGGCCCAAGCCGACATGCAGGTCGGCGGCCGGCGCGAAGCGAGGATGGGCAAAGAGCACGTCGACGCCGACCTTGCGGCCATCGGCCAGATTGACCGTTTCGATCTGCCCTTCGGCGTGCGCGATGGCGCTGATCCTGCCTTCGACCAGCGTGACCTTGCGGGCCTCGAGATCGGCCCGGGCTTCCCCATCCAGTTCGTGCCCGTTGGCGAAAACGGTGATGCGGTCGGTCCAGTCGCCATAGAGCGACACCATGTGCTGCGACATCGGCCCCGAATAGACCAGGCCCCAATGCCGGTTAGCCACCTCGAAACCATCGCAATAGGGGCAGGGAACGATGGATTGCCCCCAGCAGGCGGCAAAGCCGGCAATGTCGGGCATCCGGTCGGCCAGCCCATAGCTCAGCAGTACCCGGCGGCCGTCATAAGTCGGCCCGCCCTGGGTCTCGATGCGGAAAGCATCGAGATCGCCGGTGATTGCCG
>NZ_JAUCDN010000237.1:0-5165 GCF_034675085.1 Devosia sp. | reverse complement strand
CGCCGGTGGAAGATCGTTATGAGGCCGCGCTGGCCAGCCTGCGCATCACCCGGGCCTCATTGAGCCCCGACGCCGGCCACGCCTAGATCATTTCACCGTTTAGTCGAAACGCTGAAATGATCTAAGCCTTTGTTTTATCGCGTTTCCGAACCGAAAACCGGTATTCACTTTTCCTGGAAACGCTCTAGCGACCCAACTGGATCGCCAGCTTGCGGCCGAATTCCGCTCCGGTCATCGCCGCGCCGAAGGCAAAACCCTGTGCATAGCGGCAATTGAGCTGGCGCAGCCGCTCGACTTCCTCCTGAGTTTCCACCCCTTCGGCGATGACCATCATGTCCAGGTCCGCCGCCAGTGCCACGATGGCCTTGATGATCGGAGCCTGTGTATGAGAGAAGCCGTTGCCTTCGCTCAGGGTGACGAAATTTGCCGGAATCTTGATGGTATCGAAGGGGAAGCGATGCAGATAGCTCATCGATGAATGGCCCGTGCCGAAATCATCGAGTGCCAATCCCAGCCCCAGGCTGCGCAGCGCCTGCAACATATAGGCGGAATGCTCGGGATTGCTCATCACCTGGCTTTCGGTGATTTCGAGCTTGAGGTGCCGCGCCAGTTCCTTGTTCTGGCTGACAAGGCTGCGCATGTCGTTGAGCAGGGTCTCGGTGGCCAATTGCGTGGGCGAAAGGTTGACCGAGATGAAGAAGTCCTCGGGCAGGCCGAGCGTCGTCATCCAGTCGCGGGCCTGGGCCGCCGATTGCTCGAAAGCCAGCCGCCCCAGCTTTTCGATCTGCCCCGAGCGCTCGGCCAGGGGCACAAATTCATCCGGATTTACGGCGCCACGCGTCGGATGGTTCCAGCGCATCAGCGCTTCGGTGCCGACGATCTGGCCGGTCTGGATATCGGTGACCGGCTGGAACTGCACATGCAGTTCGCCCTGCTTCATGCCGCGTTCGAGGTCTTCCTCGCTGGCGCGGTTATAGGCGGCGATGGAGCGGGCCGAAGCACGATAGGCCTCGATGCGGTCGCCGCCCAGACGCTTGGCGTAATACATCGCCAACTCCGCATCGCGCAGCACGTCGGCGGCGCTGGCGGGGTTGCTGTCGTAGATGGTGACGCCGATGGAGGCCGAGAGCGTCAGGTCGCGATCGCCGAAATTGAACGGGGCCTTGAGTGCCTTGCGGATCTGCTCGGCGGTCTCGGCGATCTTGCTCGCGGCCTGCTCGGAAGCCAGGATCACGGCAAACTGGTCACCGGTGACGCGCGCCAGGGTGTCGAGCGGCCGCATAATGCGGGAAATTCGCCGCGAAATGGCCAGCAGCACCGAATCCGCCGCCGAATGGCCGATGCGCTCTTCAAGCTCGGTGAAGCGGTCGATATCGATGAGAAACACGGCCGGCTTGATGCCGCCCGGCGTGCGGGCGCGCACCAGGGAGCGCTCCAGCCGGTCGAGGAACAATTGCCGGTTGGGCAGGCCGGTAAGGCTGTCATGCACGGCATCGTGCAGCAGGCGCTCGCGCGCCGCCCGGTCTTCGGTAACGTCCTGCAAGGTGCCGACGATGCGGTTGACCTGGCCGTCGCCGCCCAGCACGGGCTTCACCCGCATGCGGAAACTGCGATAGCTGCCATCGTGGCTGGCGATGCGCATATCGGCGGAGACCTTGCCGCGCCGCAGCTCCACCAGAGTGTCGAAGGCGGTGCGGAAGCGGTCGCGGTCGTCGGGATGGACGCGATCGAGCCAGCGCTTGATGGCGCCCCGCAGCGTACCGCGCTTTTCACCCAGCCGCGTCGCCAGTTCTTCGCTGACCGTCACACGGTCGCGCTCGATGTTCCAATCGAACACGAAGTCACCCGATCCGGTCAACGCCAGTGCCCGCCGCTCGACCTCCGAGAGCGTTCCGATGGTCACCTGCCCTTCGGAAAAGGCGTGTTGAACCGCAGTAAAGCCGAGCAACATGACGATGAGCACCAGCCCGCCGCCGACCGCGGGCTGGGCGACATCGTTGGATACCTGCCCCGACACCACCAGCCAGGAATAGAACAACCAGGCGATGAAGATGATCCAGGTTGGCACCAGCAATACGGCGCGGTCGTAGCCGCGCAGGGCCAATAGCAGGATAAGAAAGAAACCGGAGAGCCCCAGCAGCACCAGCACCAGCCGGGCAATGGTGGCGGCGATGGCCGGCTGGAAGAAGGCAAAGGCGAAGAGCGCGAGGAATAGCGCCGCCAACCCCAAGGCCAGATGCACGAAACGCAGATGCCAGCGGTGGAGATTGAGATAGATAAAGAGAAAACCGGCCAGTGTGGTGGCGATGCCGGCTTCGGCTGCGGCCCGCAGGGGCTGCACGCCGCCGGCAGGCAGCCCGAGCACTCTTCCCAGCACCCCGAAATCGATGAGCAGATAGACCAGAACCGCCCAGGCAAAGGCAGCCGTGGCGGGGAACACTCCCCTGCCCTTCACCACGAACATGATGGTGAGGAAGATCGCCGCCAGCGAGGCCACCCCGAGCACCACGCCTCGGAACAGGGTGAAGGAGTTGACATAGTCGCGATAGGCGTTGGGTTGCCAGAGATAGAGTTCGGGCAGGTCGGCGCCCACCAGTTCGGCGACGAAGGTGACCGTCGCGCCCGGATCGAGCGTCACCTCATAGACATCGGCTTCGCTGTCGGTCAGCCGCACCGGGCGAATGCCGGCGCTGGGCGTCAGCGCCTGCAGGCGATCGTCGCCCAGGTCGGGCTGGAAAATGCCCGAGCCCGGCAGGCGAAAGAAGGGGGCCACCAGCAGCCGCTCGATCTGCTGGTCGCTCTCGTTGCGCAGGGCGAAGAGCGCAAAGCTGGGATTGGTGCCCGGCTCGCTTGCCAGAACCTCGATGCGACGGATGATGCCATCGGCGCCCGGCGCGGTGGAAAGCTGCACGCGACCATTGGTTCCGGGCTGCACTTCGATCACATCGGACAGATTGACGGCGTTGACGTCTTCCGGGACGGTGATGACCTCGAAGGCGACTGTCGGCCAGACGACGGCCAGCGCGACGAGAACGGACATCGCAAATGCAAGAAGATGACGCATCAGGGGCGGGTATATCCTGCGATAGGCTTCATTATGACGGCATTCCGGCAAGGTCACGGCAGCGACAGCACGCCGAAACGGCATCCTCTTGGCGGGGTGCCTTTTGGTAGCGGGGATTGCCGCGGGCGACAAGGCCGCGAACCTGTTGCCAAATAGCAACAGATTTAGGCCAGGCGGCCGCTGAACCGCGCCACATCATAGCGCTCGCGGGTCAGCCCCATGAGCACATGGTCTTCCCAGCGACCGTTTATTTGCAGATATTTCTCTGCAAAACCCTCTTCAACGAAGCCGTTCTTTTCCAGCACACGGCGGGAAGCCATGTTGCCCGGCAGAAAAGCGGCATGGATTCGATGCAGGTCGAGGGTCTCGAAGACGAAGGGCAGGCAGAGCGCCACCGCCTTGGTCATCAGGCCCTTGCCGGCATGAGGCTCGCCCATCCAATAGCCGAGCGTGACGAATTGGGCCGCGCGGCGGCGGATATTGGAGAGGGTTATGCCCCCAACCAGCACGCCCCCCTCGAAGACGAAAAAGGAATAGTCGCTGCCCTCCTCGGCTTCCTGCCGGGCGCGGCGCACTCGTAGCGCGAAGACGCGGCGGCTGAGATCGGCCTCGGTCCAGCGCGGCTCGAAGGGCCGGAGGAAATCGCGGCTGGCGCTGCGCAGGGCGTACCATTCGGCATAATCGGCCATTTGCGGCAGGCGCAGCAGCAGGCGCGAGCCTTGCAGGGCGATCAGCGGTGCCGGGGACGACCAGGGCCAGAGCATGATCGGCTAGCGTTTCAGCATGTCGCCGATGGCACCCAGATCGGCCAGCTTGCCGATTGGGCCGATGCCCGCCAGCGTGGGCGTCCCGGCCGTGAAGATCTGCTCGGCCACGTCCTGCACGCGCCGGGCGGTAATGCGGTTGAGGCGCTCCACGGTCTCGGCCATCGGGATGGGCCGACCCCACAATATCTGCGGGCGCGCCAGCTGCCCGGCGCGGGCCGAGGGGCTTTCCAGCGACATGAGCAGGCCGGCGCGAATCTGGTTGCGCACCCGCACCACTTCGTCGTCGGTGATGGTCTGGGTGGCGCGCTTGAGTTCATCGAGAACCACCGGCACCAGGTCGGAGACCTCATCCTCTCCCGTCGCCGCCGCGACGCCGAACACGCCGCTATCGGCAAAGGCCCAGTGAAAGGAATAGACTGAATAGCACAGGCCTCGCTTCTCGCGGATTTCCTGGAAAAGCCGCGAGCTCATGCCTCCCCCCAGGATCGAGGCCAGCACCTGGGCAGCGTAAAAGCCATCCGAATTATAGGCGCGCCCCTCGAAGCCGATAACGATATGGGCCTGCTCATGATCGGACAGCAGACGCTCTTCGCCGCCGCGATATTCCGCCCGTTGCGGAGCGGGCGCTCCATTGGGCTTGAGATCGGCGAAGCGCTGCCGCGCCACCTCGACGAGCCCGTCATGATCGACATTGCCGGCCGCCGCCATCACCATGTGGTCGCCCACATAATTGCGGCTCATATATTTTCGCACCGTATCGGCGGTGAAATCGCGCACCGAATCCACCGTGCCCAGAATGGTGCGGCCGATGGGCTGGGTGGGGAAAGCCGCCTCCTGGAACAGGTCGAACACGTGATCGTCGGGATTGTCGCGCGCCGCGCCGATTTCCTGCACGATGACCTGCTTCTCGCGGGCCAGTTCCTCTTCCTCGAACAGGGAATTTTGCAGGATGTCGGAGAGGATGTCGGCGGCCAGCACCACGTCGTCCTTGAGCACACGGGCAAAATAGCCGGTATGTTCGATGGAGGTGGCTGCGTTGAGATCGCCTCCCACATTCTCGATGGCCTCGGCGATCTGCAGGGCCGTACGCGATTTTGTGCCCTTGAAGGCCATATGCTCGAGCAAATGGGAAATGCCGTGTTCGGCCTTGCGCTCACTGCGCGCGCCCGCCTTTACCCAGACACCGAGCGAGGCGCTTTCCAGATGCGGCATGTCATCGGTCAGCACCACCATGCCATTGTCGAGGGTCGTCGATTGAACGCTCACGCGAGGCTCCTTCACAGGCCTGGCGGTCGAGCGACCACGAGGCCCTCGATTCGTCAGGCAGCGCGCGT
>NZ_JAUCDN010000236.1:0-5196 GCF_034675085.1 Devosia sp. | reverse complement strand
TGAGTTCGGGCTCGATGCCTCCCGTGTGCGCTGGCACGTCAACGACGAAGAACATATCGAGGAACTGGTGCTTCCCCAAAATGTCGTGCCGTGCCCGCCGGGCACTTCCCTTGCAGTGAAAATGCAGCGTGGCGAGCTGGTCGCGGCGTTCTCGGGGAATGCCGGGCTGGGGCAGGGGGCGGACGTTTCCGATTATGACGATCTTGTTCCCGACGCCGCTGCGCGCGAAGCGGAATGGTTCGCCCGCACCGGTATTCTACCGTTTCATGGCACCATCGTCATAAAGGATGAACTCGTCGAGCAAAATCCCAGCCTGCCGCGGCGGCTCTACGATGCCTTCGTGCTGTCGCGGAACCGCTATCTGGACAGGCTCCGGGAAAGTGGCGCCGAAAATGCCGAGGATGAGAAGATATTGGCGATGATGGAGCTCACCGGCGGCCATCCCCTGCCTTACGGGCTGGAAGCGAACCGTAATTCCATCGAAGCCCTGCGGCGCTACGCCATCGACCAATCGCTCCTTGCTCCCCAAACCCAAATCGAGGATCTGTTCTATGCGTTCGATTGATTGCCGCCCCAGCGTTTCCCTCAAACAAGGATAGGCCATGTCTCTTCCCACCGTTCTCGTCGTCACCCTGGGCGGCACGATAACCATGACGGCGGCGCCGGACGGGACAATCGTGCCGACGCTTGGTGCCGAGGATCTGGTGCGGTCGGTGCCGGGACTGGGCGAAGTCGCCAGGATCGAGGCGGTTTCGCTGATGACCCGTCCGGGGGCCTCGCTGAAGCCGGATGATATCCTGGAGGCTGCCCGGCGGATCGAGGCCGGTCTTACTGCCGGTGCTGCCGGCGCAGTGCTCATCCAGGGAACCGATACGATCGAGGAAACCGCGTTCCTGCTGGATCTGCTGCTCGATGGGGAAGCCCCGGTCGTCGTCACCGGCGCCATGCGCGGGGCGCTGGCTCCCGGCGCCGATGGTGCCGCCAACTTGCTGGCGTCCGTCAGCGTGGCGGCGACGCCCGAGGCGCGGCGGCAGGGAGTTCTCGTCGTGCTCAACGACGAAATCCATGCGGCCCGCTTCGTGCAGAAATCCCACACCTTCCTGCCCTCCGCATTCCAATCTCCCTCCGCAGGGCCGGTTGGCCATGTGATCGAGGGTAGCCCGCGATTCCATATGCAGCTCCGCCTGCACCGGACGCCGCAGCAGGGTGCTCCGGAAATAGGCGATTTTCCTCCTGTCGCCCTGCTGACCATGGTTCTCGGCGACGATGACCGACTGCTCTCCTCGATCCCTGCGCTGGGATATAAGGGGCTCGTGATTGAAGCCATGGGAGCCGGGCATGTGCCGGATTGGCAGGTGGACGCCCTGGCCGACATCGCGCGCCATATGCCGGTGATCCTGTCGACGCGCGTGCAAGCAGGGCCGGGCCTGACCCGAACCTATGGATTTGCAGGGTCCGAAACCGACCTTCTGCGCAAAAACCTGATCTCGGCCGGCATCCTGTCAGGCAAGAAGGCGAGACTTCTGCTGATGCTGCTGATCGCACAGGGGCTCGACGCAAAAAGCATCGCCCGCGAATTCGAGGCCTTCCAGGCTTAGCTCTCCGCCTCGCCTGTTTTCCGATACAGCAGTCCCGTCAATCGAATGTGGCGCTGACCGAGGGAAAGCCTGCCGCCTCGATCTTCACGGTTTTACCCTCGAGCGGCAGGGCGCCGATGCGTGCGCCGGTGATAACGACATCGCCCGCCTTGAGCGGCAGGCCGCGTTCTGCGGCGTGGTTGGCGAGCCAGGCGAGCGACCGCAGGGTGCGCTCCGTGGTCGGCCCCTCGGTGACCTTGCCGATGGAGGCGCCGTCAACCAGAAGATCCATGGCCAGGGTGCCGAATTCCGGCAATTCAGAGAAGGCTAGCGCGGGGCCGACGACGACGGCTCCATTGTTTTGAAGATCGGCGATGCCCACCAGCGCCGGAAGCCGGCTTGGATCGGCGAAGCGTGAGGCGAGAATTTCGATGGCCAGATGAGCAGTCCCGATTGCCTCGCGGACGGCCTCGCCGTCATAGCCTCTCTCCACGCCGGGCAAGTCGGCCTTGAGGGTGACGGCCACTTCGGCCTCGACGGAGAGCCGGGCGGATGTGCGCAGATTTACCGCCATGCCATCGGCAAAGACGACGCTGCGCGGAAGAGGCGAAGCCATGGGCTCGCCGCTTTCCGGATAGGGCTGCACCTTCCAGGAGCCGACCGGGCCAATGGCAGCCATCGTCTGCGTCTGCACCTGATAGGCCGTGGCCAGGTCGGCTGGAAGCAAGGCCTGGGGCAGGGTTTCGATGAGCTTACCCTCATCTCGTTGGGCGATCAGCAGTGCGGCGAGGGGAAGGGGCATTCCGGATCCTGTCGGGTGGTATGGGGCAGGTCAGTTCTTTGACTTGCGGTTGAGCATGCGCAGCAGCGGTTCGTAATGGTCGAGAACGGCGCTGCGATAGCCTTCGGCGTCGCCTCTTTGCGCCGAGCGATAGAGATCGCCATGCGCATTGGCGGTCTGGCGCAGATCGGCCGGCAGCACCAGGTCGAGCTTGGGCAGCACTGCGGTGTGGATGTCCCAGAACGCCGCGACCAGTTGCACCGCCAGCGGATTGCCGATGGGGCTGAGCAGTTCGGAATGGAACAGCCGGTCCTCGCTGAGGAAAGGCTCCTCCTTTTCCGCGCATTCGGCCATCTGCGCCACCAATCTCTCGAGCACGGGATTGGATTTGCCCTCATGCGCGGCCACGACCGCATCGGTAAAGGCCAGATCGAGGACACGGCGCAACTCGATCACCTCGCGCAGCGCCTCCAGATCGTCGCCGGGCGCCAATGCGCCCCGAAAAACCAGTGTTTCGACCAGCGGGGCGAGGCTCATATTGCCTACCACCGTGCCGTGCCCATGCCGGACCTCCACGATATCCAGCGTCGCCAGGGTGCGGATTGCCTCGCGCACCGATGAACGCGAGACGCCCAGATCGTGACATAGCTCGGCCTCGGTCGGGATCGCGTCACCGGGGCGCAATCCTCTTTGCATGATCAGGTGCTTGATCTGCTCGACCGTCGTAGAGCGTCGCATGCGCACCTGACTATTCGCGCTTTCCATTGTTTCGCTCATGGGTCCACCCTGAGTCTGCACCAGACTAATGCGATATCCCCTGTCTTGGGCTGGGATACAAGGCTTGCGCCGGTTTTGATCTTGAGATAGAAGACATCTGACGTCTGATGTCAACTGGAGGAAATATCATGGCTTCAAGCTCCCGCGGCATATCCCGCCGCGCCCTTTGCCTGGCGGCAGGGGCATTCGCATCGTTCACCTTGCTTGGCGTGTCTGCCAGTGTGGCGCAGGTGAATACCGACAATATCGATCTCGATGCGACCATTCAGGCGGGCATTGCCTATGGCCTGTCGGGAACTTTCGATCCGCTCAGCGCTTCGGGGGCCGTCACCGTTGCGGCCAACTGGCATACGATGGAAGGTCTGGTCGATCTCGATCCGGTGACCCGCCAGCCCTATGCCGCTCTTGCCGCGGAAATGCCGACCAGCGCCGACGGCATCGAATATATCGTCAAGCTGCGCGATGGTGCGGTCTTTCATGACGGCACTCCGGTGACCGCCGAAGACGTGGTCTTTTCCGCCAATCGTGTTCTGGACCCCAATTCCAATTCCCTGTTCCGCTCTTTCGTGGCTTTCATCGACAAGGTGGAAGTAGTTGACGAAAAGACGGTCAAGTTCACCAACAAATATCCCTTCTCGCTGTTCAACGAACGCATCGGCTCGATCAAGATCGTGCCCAAGGCGCTGGTCGAGGCCGATCCCGAGGCTTTCGGCAAGCTGCCCACCGGCACCGGTCCCTACAAGCTGATTTCCGCCGTTCCTGAAGCGGAAATCGTCTTCGAGCGTAACGAGGCCTATACCGGCAGCCGTCCCGCATTGGCCGCCGACATGGTCTGGAACCTGATTGCCGACCCAACCGCGCGCGTGAACGCGTTGTCCTCGGGCACCATCCAGGCCATGGAGGATGTGCCCTATGTGGATATCGACGCCGTTTCGGCTATCGCCGAGGTGGAAAAGGCGCAGTCCTTCGGCCTGCTCTTTGCCATGTTCGATACGTCCAAGGCTCCGTTCGACGATGTTCGCGTCCGCCAGGCCTTCTTCTATGCCATCGACATGGACAAGGTGGTCGGCACCGGCATGCTCGGCAACGCCTTGCCGGCCCGGGGCTTCCTGCCCGAGACGCATCCGAACTTCCACGAGGCGTCCACCGTCTATTCGCTCAACCAGGACAAGGCACGCGAATTGCTCGCCGAAGCCGGCGTTCCCGAGCTCGATATCACGCTGATGAGCACCGATCATGGCTGGGTCAAGGACGTGGCGCCCATCATCAAGGAGGGCCTCGATGCGGTCGGTTTCCACACCACGCTCGATATCGGCCAGTCTGGCGGGCAGTACGGCAAGGTCGATGCCGGCGAAATGCAGGTCATGATCGCTCCTGGCGATCCGTCCGTCTTCGGCAACGACCCCGACATCCTGATGCAGTGGTGGTTCGGCGACAATATCTGGCCGAAGTCGCGCTATCGCTGGGCCGACAGCGAAGACTACGCCAAGCTGACCAGCCTGCTCGACGAAGCCCAGCGCCTCTCGGGCGAGGCGCAGCAGGCCAAGTGGAACGAGGCCATGGACCTCATCGCCGAGGACGTTCCGCTCTATCCCCTGCTGCACCGCCAGCTGCCGACGGCCTGGAATGGCGATGAGCTGGAAGGCTTCGCGCCGGTGCCGACCACGGGTCTCTCCTTCCTCGACGTGGGCGTCAGGAAGTAGGCTGGTTCCCGCGCCTCCGGCGCGCCCATGCATCGCGGGCTCCGGGCATTGCCCGGGGTCTGCTCCCCGTGACGCCTATGCAGAGGAGGGGCAGGCGGAATGCTGAACGTGCTCAATCTGATCGGCCGCCGGCTCGTGCAATTGCCGGTCATGATCCTGGGGATCACCTTCCTCGTCTTTTTCATCATGTCCTTTTCCAATGTCGACCCGGCCATCACCGCCCTGGGCGAGGGCGCGTCGCTGGAAGCGCGGCAGGCCTATCGGCTCGAACATGGCCTGGACGCGCCGCTTCTGACCCGCTACGTCAATTTCGTCATCGGCCTCACCCATCTCGACCTGGGCACCTATTCGGCCCGCC
>NZ_JAUCDN010000235.1:0-5242 GCF_034675085.1 Devosia sp. | reverse complement strand
CTGGGCCTGCATGCCCTTCAGCATCGCGGGCAGGAAGCGGCGGGCATCGCCAGCTTCGACGGGCGCCAGTTCTACCAGGAAAAGCATATGGGGCTGGTGGGCGACCACTATACCAACCCCGCCGTGCTGGCCAAGCTCCCCGGTTCCATGACCATCGGCCACACCCGCTATTCCACCACCGGCGAGGTGGCGCTGCGCAATGTGCAGCCGCTTTTTGCCGAGCTGGAAGACGGCGGCATCGCCATTGCCCATAATGGCAATTTCACCAATGGGCTGACGCTGCGCCGCCAGATCATCGCCACCGGCGCCATCTGCCAGTCCACCTCCGATACAGAGGTGGTGCTCCACCTCATCGCCCGCTCGCGCCACGCCTCCACCACCGATCGCTTCATCGACGCCATCCGACAGATGGAAGGGGGCTACGCCATGCTGGCGATGACGCGCACAAAGCTCATCGCCGCGCGCGATCCGGTGGGCATCCGCCCGCTGGTCATGGGCGAATTGGACGGCAAGCCGATCTTCTGCTCGGAAACCTGCGCGCTCGACATCATCGGGGCCCGCTATATCCGCGACGTGGAGAATGGCGAGGTCATCATCTGCGAGATCCAGCCGGACGGCTCGATCAGCGTCGAGGAGCGCAAGCCGGCCCGCAAGGTGCCCGAGCGGCCGTGCCTGTTCGAATATGTCTATTTCGCCCGCCCCGATTCTATCGTCGCCGGGCGCAGCGTCTATTCGGCCCGCAAGCATATGGGCATCAACCTGGCCAAGGAGGCCCCGGTCGAGGCCGATGTGGTGGTGCCGGTGCCCGATGGCGGCACGCCGGCGGCCATCGGCTACGCCCAGCAGAGCGGCATTCCCTTCGAATTGGGCATTATCCGCAACCATTATGTGGGCCGCACCTTCATCGAGCCGACCCAGTCCATCCGCGCCTTCGGGGTCAAGCTCAAGCATTCGGCCAACCGCGCCGAAATCGCCGGCAAGCGCGTGGTGCTGATCGACGATTCCATCGTACGCGGCACCACTTCGGTCAAGATCGTGCAGATGATGCGCGATGCCGGGGCGACCGAGGTGCATATCCGCGTCGCCAGCCCGATGATCCACTATTCCGACTATTACGGCATCGACACGCCCGATCCCGAAAAGCTGCTGGCCAACCAGCATGCCGACCTGGATTCGATGTGCCGCTTCATCGGCGCCGATTCGCTGGCCTTCCTCTCCATCGACGGACTTTACGACGCGGTGGGCGGGCAGAAGCGCAATCCCGACGCGCCGCAATTCACCGACCATTATTTCACCGGCGACTATCCGACGCAGTTGACCGATCACAATGGGCGCACCAAGAACGAGCCGAAGAAGCTTTCGCTGCTCAAGGAGGCGGGCTGATGACCCAGCAACAGGATCTTGCCGGCAAGGTCGTTCTCGTCACCGGGGCCTCGCGGGGCATCGGCTATGCCGCGGCCCTCGAAGCGGCTCGGCGCGGCGCCCATGTGGTGGCCGTGGCGCGCACCGTGGGCGGGCTTGAAGAGCTCGACGATGAAATTCAGGACCTGGGTTCGTCGGCCACGCTGGTGCCGCTCGATTTGCGCGACGGCGATGCCATCGACCGGCTGGGCGCGGCCATTTTCGAGCGCTGGGGCGCGCTGGACGGGCTGGTGGCCAATGCCGGCCAGCTCGGCATATTGAGCCCCCTGCCCCATGTGAAGCCGGAAGATTTCGACAAGGTCTTCGCGATCAACGTCACCGCCAATTACCGGCTGTTGCGCGCCACCGACCTGCTGCTGCGCCAGTCCGCCGCCGGCCGCGCGGTCTTCGTGTCGTCGTCCTCGGCCCGCTCGGCCCGGCCCTTCTGGGGGCTCTATGCCGCCAGCAAGGCGGCGGTCGACGCCATGGCCAAGTCCTATGCCGGCGAAGTCGCCCAGACCAAGCTGCGGGTCAATGTCTTTTATCCCGGCGCCGTGCGCACCGCCATGCGGGCCAAGGCCATGCCCGGCGAAGATCCGGCGACCCTGCCGAGCCCCGCCGACATCGCTCCGCGCCTCATCGACATGCTCAGCCCCGACCTCACCGAAAACGGGCGGCTGTTCGACCTGGCCACGGGCAAGTTCGAGGATATTTGAGCTTTTTCCGGCAGTCCGCTGGCTGATTAAGCCTCCAAGACCGCCCCACCGTCATTGCCGGGCTTTCCACCGGGGGCAATCCACGGCTGCGCCGCGCCATGCCCCCGGTGGAAAGCCTGTGGCCCCTATTCCAGCCGCGTCATCAGCACCTTGTCGATGCGCCTTCCGTCGATATCGACCACTTCGAATTTCCAGCCATTATACTCGAAGGTCTCGCCCACCGCCGGCAGGCGGTTGATGATGGAGAGCACATAGCCGGCCACGGTCTCGAACTTGGCGTCGCGGGGGATGGAAACCTTCAGCGCGTCGCTGAATTCGTCCACCGGCATCCAGCCGGCCACCAGCCACGAGCCGTCCTCGCGCTGCACCAGCGCCGGGTCCTCCCCGGTTTCCTCCTGGAAGACACCGGTGATGACTTCGAGGATATCGCCCGAGGTGACGATGCCTTCGAAATGGCCGTATTCGTCCACCACCAGCGCCATGTGCACGGTGGAATTGCGGATGGCGCGCACCACGTCGAGCGCGTCGGCATGGTCCATCACCACCGGCACCGGGCGCACCAGCCGCGTAATATCGAGCGGCTGGCCATTGGCGAAGACGCCGATCAGGTCCTTGACCGCCACCACGCCGATGATGGAATCGGCGTCGCCATCGCGCACCAGCAGCCGCGAGCGGTGGCTGCTCAGGATGGCCTGGCGCATTTCGTCGGAATCGTCGGAAAGATCGAGCACTTCCACATCGAGCCGCGGCGTCATCAGCCCGCGGGCCGAGCGGTCGGCCAGGCGCATGACGCCGGCGATCATGGAATGCTCGTCGGTCTCGATCACCCCCGCCGTGGTCGCCTCGGCGATGATGGTCTTGACCTCCTCCTCGGTGACGCGCTCCTCCGATTCCCCGTTCTGGCCGAGGAGGCGCAGCACCAGCTTGCCGGAAAGATCGAGCACGAAGACGATGGGCGAGCCGATGGTGGCCAGCAGCTTCATCGGCCCGGCGACGCGCGAGGCCACCGCCTCGGCATCGCGCAGGGCGATCTGCTTGGGCACCAGTTCGCCGATGATGAGCGAGAGATAGGTGATGAGCACCACCACCCCGCCCACGCCCAGCACATTGGCGGCCCCGACATTGAGGCCGATGGAGATCAGCCATTCGGTGAGGCGCGTACCCAAGGTCGCGCCCGAGAAGGCGCCGGACAGGATGCCGACAAGCGTGATGCCGATCTGGACGGTGGAGAGGAATTTGCCGGGGTCTTCGGCCAGCGCGATGGCCGTGGCCGCGCCCCTGTTGCCCTGGTCGGCCATGGCGCGCAAGCGCGCAGGACGAGAGGAAACGACTGCCAGTTCCGACATAGCCAACAAGCCGTTGACGATTGTCAGGACGACGACGATCAATATTTCTGCGAACAACTTAGTGTCATGTGATGCGGCCCCGCAATCAGCATCGGGTCGCTTTAGCCGCGCCACTATAGGGGCAAATGCCGGGTTTGCGCCATGGGTGTGGAAAATATCTTGCCGCGCCCGGCTCCGGCCGCCCCGCCGCCGCTCTTGGAACGCGCCGCGATTGCGGCTATGGCTCGTTCCATCCTGTTTTGCCCCGAGTGTTCCCATGCGCCTTCCCGGTCGCCTTTCCGCCGCCATCGCCGTGCTGACCGACATGGAGACACGCAAGCGCCCGGTGTCCGAGGCGCTCAAGGCCTGGGGACTCAACAACCGCTTCGCCGGTGCCGGCGACCGCGCCGCCATCGGCAATCTGGTCTATGACGCGCTGCGCCGCCGCGCCTCCCATGCCGCCCTCATGGGCGCCGACACCCCGCGCGCGCTGGTGCTGGCCGTGGCGGTGCGCGACTGGGGCGAGGACCCGGCGGCCCTTGATGAGAGCTTTGCCGGCGATGCCCACGCCCCCACCCCGCTCAGTGCCGACGAGATGGCCCGCCTGATCGGGCAATTGCCCGACGACACGCCCGGTTTCGTGCTGGCCGACATGCCCGAATGGCTGGTGCCCAGCCTCGAACGCGCCTTTGGCGACAACTGGATTGCCGAGGGGCAGGACATGGCCGGCCGGCCTTCGCTCGATCTGCGCGTCAATCTGCTCAAGGCCGGGCGCGACCGGGTGATGAAGTCGCTGGCGCGCTTTCATCCGCGCGAGACGGCGATTTCGCCCATCGGCGTCACCATGCAAGCCGGGCCGCGCGATGCGCGCACCCCCAATGTCACCAGCGACGAGGGGTATCTCAAGGGCTGGTTCGAGGTGCAGGACCAGGGCAGCCAGATCGTGGCCGCGCTCGCCGGGGCCCGTCCGGGCGAGCAGGTGCTCGACCTGTGCGCCGGCGCCGGCGGCAAGACCCTGGCCTTGGCCGCCACCATGCTCAACAAGGGCCAGATCTTCGCCTTTGACAGCGACCGCACCCGCCTTGCGCCCATCTACGACCGGCTCAAGCGCAATGGCGTGCGCAATGTGCAGGTGCGCGCGCCCCAGCCGGGCGCGCTCGACGATCTCACCGGCAAAATGAACCGCGTCGTCATCGATGCGCCCTGCACCGGCACCGGCACCTGGCGCCGCCGCCCCGACACCAAGTGGAAGTTGACGCCCGAACTTCTGGCCCAGCGCCGCGCCGAACAGGCGGCCATCCTGGTCGAAGGCGCGCGCTATCTCAAGCCCGGCGGCGTGCTGGTCTACATCACCTGCTCCATTCTCCCCGAGGAGAATGACGACCAGATCGCCGCCTTCCGCGCCGCCCATTCCGGCTTTGCCCCGGTTCCTGCGCAGGACCTCTGGCAAGCCGCCTTCGGCGCCCCCCTCCCCGAAGCGCTTGAAACCGCCGAGGGCGGACTTGCGCTCACCCCCCGCCTCACCGGCACAGACGGGTTTTACGTGGCGGTGCTGAAGCGGGATTGAGGGCGCGAACACGCCCCCACCCCGTCATTGCCGGGCCTGTCTCGTCCATCCACGCTTCCGCCCGTGCCGCACTCTGCCTGGGTCTCCCCCATCTAGGGGGAGATGCTACCCCGTGGGCTGGGCAATATCGTGCCAGAAACGCGGAGCCACACCTCCCCCTTGATGGGGGAGGCTGGGAGGGGGTGGGGCCCCACCCCCCAATCCCCCCTTGAACCAATCCCCTCCCCGCGCGG
>NZ_JAUCDN010000234.1:0-5243 GCF_034675085.1 Devosia sp. | reverse complement strand
CGCCTGGTTCTCCGCGCCCGACCTGGCGCTGACCCAGCTTCTGGCCGAAATCGCCACCACGGTGCTGATCCTGCTCGGCCTGCGCTGGCTGCCCAAGCGCACCCCGGTCCAGGACGACACCTCCTTCATCTTCCGCTTCCGCCGCTATCGGGATGCGGGCCTGGCGGTGCTGATCGGCCTGGGCGTGGCGCTGGCGAGCTACGCCGTCATGACACGGCCGGCGCCGGACGGTATTTCCGAATTCTTCCTCACCCGCGCCTATACGGAAGGCGGCGGCACCAATGTCGTCAACGTCATGCTGGTGGACTTCCGCGGTTTCGACACCATGGGCGAGATCACCGTGCTGGGCATGGTGGCGCTCACCGTGTTCGGTCTCCTGCGCCGCTTCCGGCCCGCCGCCGACAGCATTGAGCGGCCCGAGCAGCAGAAATTGCAGGAAACCGCCGAGGACAATGGCGCGGCCAATGTGCGAGACGAGTTCCTGCACCTTCCCGCGCTCGTCATGCACTGGATGTTCCCGGTCGTCATCGTGGTAGCCATCTACATGTTCCTGCGCGGCCATGATTTGCCGGGCGGCGGCTTCATCGCCGGCATCATCCTGTCGCTGGCTTTCATCCTGCAGTATATGGGTGGAGGCACGCGCTGGGTGGAGGAGCGCCTGCGCATCCTGCCCATGCTGTGGATCGGCTGGGGCCTGCTGCTCGCCCTGCTCACCGGGCTGGGAGCCATGGCGTTGGGCTATCCCTTCCTCACCTCGGCCTTCGGCTATCTGGAGATCCCGCTGATCGGCAAGATGCCCACCGCTTCGGCGCTGATCTTCGATCTGGGGGTCTTCGCGCTGGTGGTGGGGGCCACCGTGCTCATGCTGATCGCGCTGGCGCACCAATCCATCCGCCGTCCGCGCGCCGCCAGCGCACCTCGGCACAGGAACAGGGAGGCGCTGGAAAAATGGAACTGATCCTGGCCAGCGCCATCGGCGTCCTCGCCGCTTCGGGGGTCTATCTGGTGCTGCGCCCGCGGACCTTCCAGGTCATTATCGGGCTCTCGCTGCTGTCCTATGCGGTCAATCTGTTCATCCTCGCCATGGGGCGGCTGCGCATGGATGGCGCACCGGTCATCACCCAGGGCCAGGTCAATCCGACCGACTATGCCGATCCGGTGCCCCAGGCGCTGGTGCTCACGGCCATCGTCATCGGCTTCGCCATGACGGCGCTGTTCCTCGTCGTGCTGCTAGCCGCGCGCGGCCTTTCCGGCAGCGACCATGTCGACGGGGTGGAGAAGTAGATGGACCAGATGCAGCACATCGCCATCCTGCCGATCCTGGTGCCTTTCGCCGCCGTGATCGT
Source organism: Devosia sp. (assembly GCF_034675085.1). Classification (GTDB taxonomy): domain Bacteria; phylum Pseudomonadota; class Alphaproteobacteria; order Rhizobiales; family Devosiaceae; genus Devosia. The sequence goes on along the minus strand of NZ_JAUCDN010000234.1, from coordinate 3,897 downwards.
CAACGTCATCTTCGGGGATCACGGCAAGTCCACCGTGCGGCTCAACGTGTTGTTCAGCGTGGTGCAGCTGGCCGTGGCCGCCATGTTGTTCCTGGTGCTGGCCGGCCATGACGCCGACGCCATGGCCGTCTATCCGCTGGGCAACTGGCCGGTGCCCTTCGGCATCGTGCTGGTCGCCGACAGGCTGGCCTCTGTCATGGTTCTGGTCACGGCGGTGCTGGCCTTGGCCGCGCTGATCTTCGCCGCCGCCCGCTGGAACCGCAACGGCAGCAATTTCTTCCCCCTCTTTCATGCCCTGGTCATGGGCCTGAGCGGCGCTTTCCTCACTGGCGATCTGTTCAATCTTTTCGTTTTCTTCGAGATCCTGCTGGCGGCCTCCTATGGGCTGGTGCTGCATGGCGGCGGGCGCAACCGGGTGCGCTCCGCGCTGCATTACGTCGCCATCAACCTGGTGTCATCCTCGCTCTTTCTCATCGGCGTGGCGCTGATCTACGCCACCACCGGCACGCTCAACATGGCCGATATCGCCCGCGTCATCCCGCTGATCCGGCCCGAGGATCGGGGCCTGTTCGATGTCGGCGCGGCGGTGCTCAGCGTCGCCTTCCTCATCAAGGCCGGCGCCTGGCCACTGCATTTCTGGCTGCCCAACACCTATTCCTCCGCCTCGCCGGCGGTGGCGGCGCTGTTTGCTATCATGACCAAGGTGGGCTTCTACGCGCTCCTGCGCTTCTGGACCCTGGCCTTTTCCGATAGCGCCGGGCCCGAATTCAGCCTGGGCCAGACCATGATGTTCGTCGCCGGCATCGCCACCGTTGCCTATGGCAGCGTCGGGGCGCTGGCCAGCAAGGCGCTGGACCGTCTGGCCACCTATGTGATCCTGGTCTCGGCCGGCACGCTGCTGCTGGCGGTTTCCTACAATGCGCCGGGCGTTACGGCCGGCGGGCTCTACTACGTCGTCGTCGCCACGCTCGCCGCCGGCGCGCTGTTCCTGCTCAAGGACGTCATCGACCAGACCCTGCCCTCCGAGGCGCAGATCCTGGCCGTTTCCCTCGAACTTTACGGTGACGAGGACGAGGAGATCGACGAGGACCAGGAGGTGAGCCCCACCGTTCCGGCGGCGGCGACACTTCTGAGCTGGTGCTTCGCCATCATCGCCCTGGTGATGGCGGGCCTGCCGCCGCTTTCGGGTTTCCTTGCAAAATTCGCCATGATCGGCGCCGCGCTCAATGCCGGCGACACGCCCAGCGCGGCGGCCTGGTGGTTCACCGGCGCCATCGTGGTTTCGGGGCTTTTCGTCCTCATCGCCATGGTGCGCAACGGCATCAACATCTTCTGGACCTCCCTGCCCGATGGCGCCGTCAGGGTGCGCGTGCTGGAAGTAGCGCCGATCGTGGGTCTGCTCATCCTGTGCGTTCTCATGGCTGTCGCGGCCGGCCCGGCGATGGCTTATCTCGAAGGGGCGGCACAGTTCATCCACGCTTCGGACGGCTATGTGCGCAACGTTCTGGGTTCGGGAGGCGCATCATGATCCGGCGGCTTGTGCCTCACCCGATCCTTGCCGGCCTGCTGCTGGTGCTCTGGCTGGTCATGCAGCAATCGCTGAGCCCGGGAAACATACTGCTGGGCGTCCTTATCGCCATCGGCGTCTCGCTGGCGGCGCGGCCGGTTCTGGTCGAAAAGGTCACGGTGCGCCGGCCTCTCAAGGTGCTGCAACTGCTCGTGGTCACCGGGCTCGACATCATCCGCTCCAATATCGAGGTGCTGGTCATCCTGTTCCAGCCGCGCCTGGCGCCCAAATCGCATTTCGTTGAGATCGAGCTGGAGCTGACCGACAATTTCGCCCTGGCCATCTTCGCCTGCATCATCACCGCCACGCCCGGCAGCGCCTGGCTGCAATATAGCCGCCAGCGTAGTTGCGTGCTCATCCATGTGTTCAACGTGGACGACGCCGAGGCATGGGCACGAACCACCAAGGCCCGCTATGAGCCGCTTTTGATGGAGATATTCGAATGAACGAGGCCATCTTGCACTGGAGCCTGTTCGCGGCCCAGATCATGCTCGGCCTCGGCATGCTGGCGGCGCTGTTTCGCGTCGTCCACGGCCCCCGGGCGCAGGACCGGATCCTGGCGCTGGATGCGCTTTACGTGGTGGCGCTGCTGCTGCTGATCACCCTTGGCATCCATACCGACAGCCAGGTCTATTTCTCGCTGGCGCTGCTCATGGGCCTTCTGGGCTTCGTGGGCACGGTGGCGCTGGCCAAGTTCCTCATGCGCGGCGAGGTGATCGAATGATCGAAGAGCTGCCGCTCTGGCTGGTGCTATTGGTTTCCGCCTTCGTACTGGTGGGCGCGCTGCTCACCATGGCCGGATGCTTCGGCCTGGCGCGCCTGCACACCTTCTACCAGCGCATCCACGCCCCCACCATGGGCACCAGCGCCGGGGGCGGGCTGATCCTGGCGGCATCGGCCATTTATTTCAGCGTCACCCGGCAGCGCCTCGTCATCGACGAGATGGCCATCTTCATCTTCGTCACCGTCACCACGCCGGTAACGCTGATGCTTCTGGCCCGCGCCTCGCTGTTCCGCGACCGCACCGAGGGCAATGCCGACGTGCCGGCAAATCACGTATCGCGTGCCTCCGAGCCGCCGCAGCCATAATTGTTCCAGCGACGTTGACCGCAGGCGCGGGACTGGTCAAAATCCTTCCCAGGCTTCGGTGTCGGCGTGCGAGGGCCACGATGCAATTCCGGGTGACGTCGTCCCGCTATGACAGCGTCGGCAGGCGGCTGCATTTCACCGTCAGCGGCGAGCGCGACGGGATAAAATTCACCGTCGCTTCCAATGTGCGTTGCCTGCGCGATCCCAGAACCCCGGAAAACATCCATCTGGTGGCGCTGGTTGCCCTCACCGACATCTTCCGCCGCCCCAGCGCCTCGGGCCGTTAGCCGGGAAGGAAGAAACAGCCGCAGTCTAGGCCAGCGGGCTGCCGGCGAGTTGCTGCATCTGCACCGGCGCCATGGGCCGGCCGCGCACGTCGCGGCGGAAATCGCTGGGCGACATGCCGGCTATGCGGCGGAAAGACTTGTTGAAGGCGCTGAGCGAGCCGAAGCCGCTATCCATGGCCACTTGCAGCACATTGGCCTCGTTGCGCATCAACAAAGCCTGGGCATAGCTGAGGCGCATCAGATTCACATAATCATTCAGCGTCATGCCGGTGGATTTCTTGAAGACGTTCATGGCGTATTTCGGATGCACGTCGGCGGCCCCGGCGATATCGGCGGAATCGATGTCCTCGCGAAAATTGTCGGCGATGAACTCGCAGATCCGCACCACGATTGGGGAGGCGTGATGATCCGCCGCCTCGGCGCAGGCCCCTGCCCCAGCCGGCTCGGGATAGAGCGTGAAGGGGTCGAAGCGCACCCGCTCGATGCGCAGCAGCAATTCCTCCACCGCCATGTCCCCCTTCATCGGATCGCCCGAGCGGGCATAGTCGTTCCAGCGCTCGAAATTGAGCGGATCGGCGGCGTCGGTGGCCCGGGTGACCAGCGTCGCCCCCTGCATCAATTGCGATTGCACGTTGGGCGGCAGGCGCAGGCGGAAGAAATGCAGCAAAGGCAGGTGCCCGCCGGCATAGATGAGGTCGTCCGAGCCATCGTCGAGCAGATGCGGCAACCCGCCCCAGAACAGGGCCAGGTCACCCTGCTGGAAGGTGATGGCATGCCCGCTCATGCGATAATGGGCCCAGCCGCGCACGATGAAATTGACTTCGACCTGCGCATGCCAATGCGCCGAGCGCATCAGCAGCGGGGAGGCATAGAACATCTGCAACTCGGTGGGCAACCGCTCCACCCCATTGGTTCCAGGTTCGTAATAGGCCTTTCCGCTCATCTTACTTTCCG
>NZ_JAUCDN010000233.1:0-5258 GCF_034675085.1 Devosia sp. | reverse complement strand
ATCGACCTCACCCAGCCCTCGCGCTTCGCCGCCGACGGCAAGTCCGAGCCCAACCCCGATGTCAGCCGCATCGTTGACCTGATGTATGACGGCAAGCCGATCGATCCCGAGCAGAAATTCGTCATCGCCACCAATAATTACCGCGCCGGTGGCGGCGGCTATTTCCCCGGCACGGGAGCGCAGAACACCATCTTCATCGGGCCCGATACCAACCGCGACATCATCGTGCGCTATATCGTGGAAAACGGCACCATCGACCCCAAGGCCGACAGCAACTGGTCGCTCGCCCCGATCGGCGACACCACGGTGCTTTTCCCCACCGGCCCCAAGGCCGCCGCGCATGTGGATGACGTCACCGCCGTCAAGATCGAGGCGACGGGGGAAACCGACGAGGCCGGTTTCGGGCTTTATCGCATCACGCTCTGAGCCATTCCACTTGGCAAAAAGGTAGGGGAGCCGCTAAGGCTCCCCTGTCGTTTGTGGAGGCCCCATGCGCCCGCTCCTCGTGCTGATCCTGATGCTGCTGCCGTTTCCCGCCTTGGCCGAGGTGCCGCTGAGCGGCTATTTCACCGCCGGCCGGGCCTGCCCGGCCTATCAGTCGATCAGCCGCCAGACCAATCCCGGCGATATCCTCATCCGCCCCGGCACGGCCTATGACCTTCTTGCCGGCAACAGCGCCCGCCCCACCCATCTCTGGATCAGGGTGCCCGGCGCGCAGCCCGACCGGCGCTGGGTCGCCATCGATTGCGGCACCCGCTCCACCGACGCCGAGGGCCGGCAGGACGAGCCGCCGCCGCCGCCCCCACGCCGCAACTATCGCGGCACCCAGTATATCCTGGCGGTCAACTGGCAGCCGGCCTTCTGCGAAACCAGCCCCCGCAAGCCCGAATGCCGCGCTCAGCGCCCCGACAGCTTCGAGGCCACCAACTTCACCCTGCATGGGCTCTGGCCACAGCCGCGCGATAATGCCTATTGCAACGTCACTCCCGCCGAACGCCGCGCCAGCGAAAGCGGCGACTGGCGCAGCCTCGCAGAACCCCGGCTCAGCCCCGGCCTGCGCCGCGATCTGGACGAGGTCATGCCCGGCACGCTTTCGGGTCTCGACAGGCACGAATGGACCAAGCACGGCACCTGCTACGGCGCCAGCGCCGAGCGCTATTTCACCGATGCGCTCGATTTGATGCTGGCCCTCAATGCCTCGCCGGTCGCCGAGCTTTTCGCCGCCAATATCGGCCGCAAGATCACCTTGCGCCAGGTGCGCGCCGCCTTTGACGAGGCTTTCGGGCCCGGCACCGGAGAGCGGGTGCGCATGGAATGCGCCCCGGACGGCAATCGCACCATCATCACCGAACTGACCATCGGCCTTACCGGCGAGATTTCCGGCCCCGACGATTTCGCCCGCCTCATCGCCGCCGCCAGCCCCACCGAGGGCGGCTGCGCATCGGGCATGGTCGATCCCGTGGGGCTGCGCTGATGACCGAGCCCTTCGAGATTTATCTGGTCGCCACGCCGGGCCTCGAAGCCCCGCTTTGCGAAGAGGCCCTGGAGGCCGGCTTTGCCGGCGCGCGGATCGTCGCCGGGGGCGTTGCCTTCATGGGCCATATGCCCGATGTGTGGCGCGCCAATCTGGTGCTGCGCGGGGCCACCCGCGTGCTTGCCCGCATTGCCAGCTTCCGGGCGCTGCACCTGGCCCAGCTCGACAAGCGCGCCCGCAAGGTGGACTGGAAAAGCCATCTGCGCCCCGACATTGCGGTCAAGGTCGAGGCCAGTTGCAAGCGCTCGCGCATCTATCATGCCGGAGCCGCCGCCCAGCGCGTCGCCAATGCCATCGCCGCCGAACTGGGCGCCCCCATCAGCGACGAGGCCGAATTGCGCGTGATGGTGCGCATCGAGGACGATTCCGTCACCATCAGCCTCGATACCACCGGCGCCTCGTTGCACAAACGCGGCTTCAAGGAGGCGGTCAACGCCGCCCCCATGCGCGAGACCATGGCCGCCATGTTCCTGCGCCAGTGCGGCTATGACGGCACCGAACCCGTGCTCGACCCCATGTGCGGCTCGGGCACGTTTCCCATCGAAGCCGCCGAAATCGCGCTGGGCCTGCCGCCCGGCCGCGAGCGCGACTTCGCCTTCCGCCTGCTGCCCGGCTTCGATGCGACGGCATGGGCGGCAATGCGCGCGCCAACTTCCCCCCGCGCCGTGCCGCTGCGCTTTTTCGGCTCCGACCGCGATCCCGGCGCCATTCGCATGAGTCGGGAGAACGCTGACCGTGCCGGCGTCGCCGATTTCACCGCGTTCGAGCAACTCGCCATCGACCAGCTCCGGCGCCCCGACGGCCCGCCGGGCCTGGTCATCATCAACCCGCCCTATGGCACGCGGCTGGGCAACAAGGCGCCGCTGCTGGCGCTGCATGGCAGCCTGGGCACCGTACTGCGCAGCCATTTTTCCGGCTGGCGCGTCGGCATTATCACCGCCGACAAGGACCTGGCGCGCACCACCGGCCTTGCCTTCGAAAAGCCGCTGCCGCCGGTTCTGCATGGCGGGCTGCGCGTCGCCCTTTATCGCACCCGGCCCCTTGCATAGAGACGGGGCCGAAAAAACTCTCTGCCGCCGCCCCCTTCCCAACCGGGCCGTCTTCCGCTAAACCGCCGACTTAACCACCATGTCCGGTTTACTTCCCCGGCGCCGCAGCGCTCAGTTGCCGCGCGGGTTTCGCGCGGACAGGTGTGTCCGGGCGATTCCCCCTCGCCCGTCCCATATTGTGACCAGACCGAGCGAGCCCCCATGCCGAAGCGTACCGACATCAAATCGATCCTCATCATCGGCGCGGGCCCCATCATCATCGGGCAGGCATGCGAATTCGACTATTCGGGCACCCAGGCCTGCAAGGCGCTCAAGGAAGAGGGCTACCGGATCGTCCTGGTCAACTCCAACCCCGCCACGATCATGACCGATCCCGATCTGGCCGACGCGACCTATATGGAGCCGATCACGCCCGAGGTGGTGGCCAAGATCATCGAGAAGGAGCGCCCCGACGCGCTGCTGCCCACCATGGGCGGCCAGACCGCGCTCAACTGCGCGCTCAGCCTGCGCAAGATGGGCGTTCTGGAAAAATTCGGCGTCGAGATGATCGGCGCCACCGCCGAGGCCATCGACAAGGCCGAGGACCGCGAGCTCTTCCGCGACGCCATGCAGAAGATCGGGCTGGAAACCCCGCGCTCCATGCTGGCCCACAACACCATCGAGGCCCTGCAGGCGCTGGAGGTCATCGGCCTGCCCGCCATCATCCGCCCCAGCTTCACCCTGGGCGGCACCGGCGGCGGCATCGCCTATAACCGCGAGGAATATCTGGCCATCTGCGAAAGCGGCATCGACGCCTCGCCCACCAATGAGGTGCTGGTGGAGGAAAGCGTGCTCGGCTGGAAAGAGTACGAGATGGAGGTTGTCCGCGACAAGAAGGACAACTGCATCATCGTCTGCTCCATCGAGAATATCGACCCGATGGGCGTGCATACCGGCGATTCCATCACCGTAGCCCCGGCCATGACCCTGACCGACAAGGAATATCAGGTCATGCGCAATGCCAGCCTCGCCGTCTTGCGCGAGATCGGCGTGGAAACCGGCGGCTCCAACGTGCAGTTCGCGGTCAATCCCAAGGATGGCCGCATGATCGTCATCGAGATGAACCCGCGCGTCTCCCGCTCCTCGGCGCTGGCCTCCAAGGCCACCGGTTTCCCCATTGCCAAGGTCGCGGCGCGCCTGGCCGTCGGCTATACGCTGGACGAACTGGAAAACGACATCACCGGCGGCATGACCCCGGCTTCGTTCGAGCCTTCCATCGACTATGTCGTCACCAAGATTCCGCGCTTCGCCTTCGAGAAATTCCCCGGCTCGGACAATCGCCTCACCACCTCGATGAAGTCGGTGGGCGAGGCCATGGCCATCGGCCGCACCTTCCAGGAATCGCTGCAAAAGGCGCTGCGGAGCCTGGAAACCGGGCTCACCGGCCTCAACGAGATCGGCATTCCGGGCCTGGGCGAAGGCGAGGACAAAAACGCCATCAAGGCCGCGCTGGGCACCCCCACCCCGCAGCGTCTGCTGCATGTGGCCGAGGCCATGCGCCTGGGCGTTTCCATCGAAGACATCTTCGAGGCCTGCAAGATCGACCCCTGGTATCTCGAGCAGATGCAAGGCCTCATCGATACCGAAGCCAAGGTGCGCCAATACGGCCTGCCCCAGGACGCGGACAATCTGCGCAGCCTCAAATCCATGGGCTTTTCCGATGCGCGGCTGGCCCAGTTGGCCAATGTAAAGCCCGCAGACGTGCGCAAGCTGCGCCATTCGCTGGGCGTGCGCCCGGCCTTCAAGCGCATCGACACCTCGGCGGCCGAATTCGCCTCGCCCACCGCCTATATGTATTCGACCTATGAAGTGCCCTTCGCCGGCAAGGTCGACGACGAGGCGCGCCCGTCCGATCGCAAGAAGGTGGTCATCCTGGGCGGCGGCCCCAACCGCATCGGGCAAGGCATCGAATTCGACTATTGCTGCTGCCACGCCGCCTTTGCGCTGGCCGATGCCGGCTATGAGACCATCATGGTCAACTGCAATCCCGAGACGGTTTCGACCGACTACGACACCTCGGACCGGCTCTATTTCGAGCCGCTGACCGAAGAAGACATCATCGAAATCCTCGAAACCGAAAAGCAGAACGGCACGCTGCACGGCGTCATCGTGCAGTTCGGCGGCCAGACCCCGCTCAATCTGGCCGAGGCGGTGCAGAAGGCGGGCGTGCCGATCCTGGGCACCCAGCCCGACGCCATCGACCTGGCCGAGGACCGCGATCTCTTCTCCAAGCTGCTCAACAAGCTCGAACTCACCCAGCCCAAGAACGGCATCGCCTATTCGCTGGAACAGGCCCGGCTCGTCGCCGAGCGCCTCGGCTATCCTCTGGTCATCCGCCCGTCCTATGTGCTGGGCGGGCGCGCCATGGCGATCGTCCATTCGGCCAATGAATTCGAGCGCTATGTGCAGGACACGCTGACCGGCCTTGTGCCGCCCGATATCCTGCAGCGCTATCCCAACGACAAGACCGGCCAGATCAACTCGGTGCTGTCCGACAATCCGCTGCTGTTCGATGCCTATCTCAGCGGCGCCACCGAGATCGACGTCGATGCCCTGTGCGACGGCAAGGACGTGTTCGTCGCCGGCATCATGGAGCATATCGAGGAAGCGGGCATCCATTCGGGCGACAGCGCCTG
>NZ_JAUCDN010000232.1:0-5260 GCF_034675085.1 Devosia sp. | reverse complement strand
CCGCGCGCAATGGCCAGCGCGATCATTTCGCCCACGCCCTTTTCGTCAATGGTGACAAAGGGATCGCGTTCATAGATGCCCTTGCGCTGATAGGAGGCCAGGAACGTCGGCGCATCGTCGCGGGAGATGCCGAACGTGGTCTGGGTCAGGTCATTGGTGCCGAAGGAGATGAAATCCACCATCTGGGCGATGTCGCCGGCCCGAAGGCAGGCGCGCGGCAACTCGATCATGGTGCCGAAGGAAAATTTCACCCGGTCGTTGCGCAGCAGGCCAGAATTGGCGGCGATGGCGTTGACGCGCTCGCGCACCCAGGCCACTTCGCTGGCTGTGGAGACGAATGGCACCATGATTTCCACCGCCACCGGCTCGCTCTGCCGCTCGGAAGCGGCGCGCACGCCGGCCATGAGCGCCTGCACCTGCATGTGCAAAAGCTCGGGATTGGTGATGGCCAGCCGCACACCGCGATGGCCGAGCATGGGGTTGATCTCGGCGATGCGGTCCAGATGCAGGCGCAGCGCCCGCACCGCCAGCCCGAGCGAGGCGGCGGTTTCCTCGATTTCCTCTTCGCTGCGCGGCAGGAATTCGTGCAGGGGCGGGTCGAACAGGCGCACCGTCACCGGCAGGCCGTTCATAGCCGAAAACAGCGCTGAATAGTCCCCGGTCTGGAAGTCGACGAGCCCGTTGATGGCGCGGCTGCGGTCTTCCTCGTCCTCGCTGAGGATGACGCGGCGCAGCGCCACCATGCGCTCGGGCGAAAAGAACATATGCTCGGAACGCGCCAGCCCGACGCCCTCGGCCCCGAAGCTGAGCGCCGTATTGACCGATTCTACCGTCTCGGCATTGGTGCGCACCGCAATTGTGCGGCTGGCGTCCGACCAGCCCAGAAGCGCGCCGATAGCCCCCCCGATATGGGGCTGGGCCAGCGGCAGGATGCCGGCATAGACATGGCCCTCGCTGCCATCGATGGTCAGCCGGTCGCCGGTGCGGAATTCGCGCTCGCCGATGCGGCACACCATGTCGCCGGCATTGACGGAAAGCGTACGAACCCCGGCGACGCAGGGCTTTCCGGTGATGCGGGCGATGACGCCGGCATGGCTGGTCATGCCGCCTCGCGCGGTGAGGATGCCGGTGGCCGCCTTCATGCCCTCGATATCGCCCGGCCCGGTTTCGCTGACCACCAAAATGCAATGCTTGCCCCGCGCCCTCAGGCGCGCCGCGTCCTCGGCGTTGAAAACGATGACGCCGCTGGCAGCCCCGGGCGAGACGCCGAGCCCGCTGGCGATGGGCGCCGCGCCTTCGGTGGATTTGAGCCGGGGATGGAGCATCTGCACCAGCCGCGCCGGCTCCACGCGCATCACGGCATTCTGGGCCGTCCAGGTCTTGCGATTGACCCGATCCACCGCCGCTTCCAGCTCGGCCGCCGCGGTCACCTGCACCGGGCGGGCGGAAAGGAACTGCACCGCGCCCTTGTCGATGGCGATGAGGCAATTCATGTGCCGCCCGGCCTTGGCGTCGAGCAATTCGACCAGCGCGGTGATGGATTGGGACAGGCGCGGCAGCGGCGCGCCATTGGCCGGCGCCGGCCCCAGTGCGCCGGTGCTGGCATTGCGGGTGAGGAATTGCTCGATCTCGCCCTCGGCCACCGCCTGCACCAGGACGATTTGCCGCGCCCGGTCGTCCTCGCCCCGGCCCGACCAGCGCGGACCGAAGCCGTAGCTGTCGAAGGCGGCCTTGATGGCCTTGGCCAAGGGCCGTGCCGGATCGACCGCATCCTCGGGATTGGCGGGAGCGGGAATGCCGACGCGGGCCGTCATCAGCCCGCCATTATGGGCCGCCGCCGAGGTGCGCACCACCAGCGCGGGGGGCCTGGAATCTTTGCCCACCAGCTTGAACAGGCAGGCCACCCAATGGGTGCGCAGCCGGGTTTCCCGCCGTGCGCGCTCGGCCTGCAACCCGTCCCAGACGGCACGGGTCAGCGCGATGGTGGGCACGGTGGGAAACCCGGCCTCGCCGACGCGGAAAATCCAGCGCGCCTTGCCGCTGAGGAGCTTGAGCTGGCCCGCGGACAGGTTCGCCTTCCCCTGTGCGGGGGCAATTGCGAACATTTCCTGTGCCAAACTCACCCTGGGCTCCTTGCCGTGATTGCGCGCGCATAATGCCCGTGCGCCTCGCGCACCGCAACAACACTTGACTTGCCGCGCTTCGGAAAGCATCTGATCTGATATGGAAAAGCGGCCACATCTAGACATTCTCCTCTGCGCTCCCCGCGGCTTTTGCGCCGGAGTGGACAGGGCTATCCAGATCGTGGAGTTGGCGCTCGAGAAATACGGCGCGCCGGTCTATGTGCGCCACGCCATCGTCCACAACAAATATGTGGTGGAAGGCCTGCGCGAAAAGGGCGCCGTGTTCGTCGAGGAGTTGAGCGAAATTCCCGAAACCGAGGCGCCGGTGGTGTTCTCGGCCCATGGCGTGCCCAAATCGGTGCCGGCCGAGGCAAAGAGCCGCAACATGTTCTTCCTCGATGCCACCTGTCCGCTGGTCAGCAAGGTGCATGTGGAAGCCCAGCGCCATTTCGCCGAAGGCCACGAGATCGTGCTGATCGGCCATGCCGGGCACCCCGAAGTGGTGGGCACCATGGGCCAATTGCCGCCGGGAGCCGTGACCCTGGTCGAGACGGTGGCCGACGCCAATGTCTTCGAACCGCGCGATCCCGAGACGCTGGCCTTCGTCACCCAGACAACGCTGTCGGTTGACGATACGCGCGACATCGTCAACGCGTTGCGCGCCCGCTTCCCCGCCATCAACGGCCCGCATAAGGAAGACATCTGCTACGCCACCACCAATCGTCAGGAGGCCATCAAGGCCGTGGCGCCGCTGGTGGAGGCGATGATCGTGGTGGGCTCGCCCCATTCCTCCAATTCGCAGCGCCTGGTGGAAGTGGCCCTGCGCGCCGGGTGCAAGACGGCGACGCTGGTGGACCGGGCCAGCGAGATCGACTGGTCGGTCTATGGCGATATCAAGTCGCTTGGCGTCAGCGCCGGCGCCTCCGCCCCGGAAAGCCTGGTGGAAGAGGTCATCGACGCCTTTGCCGAGCGCTATGCGGTCAAGGTGGAAACCAAGACCACCGCCGAGGAACATATCGCCTTCAACATCCCCAAAGTGCTGCGCACCCTCGAAACCGCTTCGGGCCGATGATCGCGCCGAAAAGCACTTATCCCCGCCCCCGCCATCGGCCCTATGCTTGTGGCGTTGTTACGGAACCGGAAAATACCCGATGAGCGACACCGTCATCATTCATACGGACGGCGCCTGTTCGGGCAATCCGGGGCCAGGCGGCTGGGGAGCGATCCTGCAATTCGGCGCGCACCGCAAGGAACTCAAGGGCGGGGAGGCGCAGACCACAAATAACCGGATGGAACTGACAGCGGCCATCGAAGCGCTCAACGCGCTCAAGCGCCCCTGCGCGGTGGAGATCCATACCGACAGCCAATATGTAAAGAACGGCGTGCAGAGCTGGATTCACGGCTGGAAGCGCAATGGCTGGAAAACTGCCGACAAGAAGCCTGTCAAGAATGCCGAACTCTGGCAGGCGCTGGACGAAGCGACCAAGCGCCACCAGATTTCCTGGCATTGGGTGAAGGGCCACAATGGCCATGAGCTCAATGAGCGCGCCGACGAACTGGCCCGCGAGGGCATGGCTCCGTTCAAGCCCGGCAAGGCGGAAGGCGCTGCACCACCGTTTTGAGAGTAGTATTTTCCCGTAGGCCTCCTCATCCACGGTGTCATTCCGGCCCTGAGCCGGAATCCATCTCCGCATGTTTCCACACGCATCGATGGCGGCCGATGGCCTTCAGCATGGAAGCCGGCTCAAGGCCGGCATGACACGGTGCAAGGGATGGTCTAGTTCAACGATGAAACATCCTAACCCCGCCTGGGCAGCCATCGCTTGATCCCTCGCCAGGCGGGCGCGATGACATGGCTGGCCACCGGAATCATCACCAGGCCGAAAGCCAGCCCGAAAATGCCGTCGATAAAGGCGGTCATGGCCCAGCCGGCAAAGCCGGCGATGGCAGGAACGGCATGGGCGGCCCATTCGGCGGCGGCCTCGATGAAATGCTCGGGCGCGGCAAGGCCGAAGGCGGCCAGCCCATGCAGCAAGATGCCGCCGCCCACCCAGATCATGGCGGCGGTGCCGACCACCCCGAGCGCCTGCATGAAGCCGGGCATGGCGCGGACCAGAAACCGCCCCAGTCGCTTGGTGAGGCGCAACCGCCCGCGCCGATAGAGCAGCACGCCGAAATCGTCTGCCTTCACCAGAAGCGCCACCGCGCCATAAACCAGCGCCGTGATGCCCACGCCCACCAGCGCCAGGATGGTGGCGCGGGTCCAGAAATTGTCGACCTCGATGGCGGCCAGGGCGATGGTCATGATTTCGGCCGAGAGGATAAAATCTGTCTTGATGGCTCCCGCCACCCGAGTGTCCTCAAGGTTTTGAGGACTGAGCGCCGCCGGCTCCAACGCCGCCTCATGCCCCTGGGCGGCGTGGGGGCGCAGCGCGTGGAACACCTTTTCGGCGCCCTCGTAACAGAGATAGGCGCCGCCCAGCATGAGGATGGGCGTGATGATCCAGGGCGCAACGAGGCTGAGAATCAGCGCCGCCGGCAGAAGGAAGATCAGCTTGTTGCGCACCGAGCCCCAGGCGATCCGCCCGACGATGGGCAATTCGCGGGCGGCGGAGAAGCCATCGACATAGCGCGGGGTGACGGCGGCATCGTCCACCACGGCGCCCGCCGCCTTGAGACCGGCCTTGGTGGCCTGGCCGGCAATATCGTCCAGTGAGGCAGCAGCCACCTTGGCGAGGCCGGCCACATCATCCAGCAAAGCGAGAAGGCCGACGCTCATTTCCCGGCCTCCCTTATTACCCGGCGATCTTGGAGAAATCGGCCACCAGATGCATGGTGTCGCGCAGCCGGGCCAGCAGGTTGAGCCGGTTGGCGCGCACCGCCGGGTCGGCATCATTGACCAGCACGTGCGTGAAGAAGGCGTCCACGGGCGCGCGCAGCGTCGCCAGCTCGGCCATGGCGCCCTTATAGTCGTCCCGGTCCACCTGCGCGGCAACGGCGGCGTGCACATTGTCGATGGCGTCGGCGAGAGCCGTTTCCTCGGGCAGGCGCAGCGCCGCCCGGTCGACGGCGCCGGCATAGGCCTTGCCGTCCTTCTTTTCCTCGGCGGCCAGGATATTGGCTCCGCGCCGATAGCC
>NZ_JAUCDN010000231.1:0-5278 GCF_034675085.1 Devosia sp. | reverse complement strand
CCCGCCGGCACCCCCAACCCCAAGCGGGAGGGCGCCGCGCCCCCCCGCGGGCCCCCGCCCTTCGGCCGCCCCTCCGGCGCCCGCTCCTCGGGGCCTGGTCGTCCCTCCGGCCCCCGCCGGCCCAAGGCTTGACCGATGCGCATCGTTGCGGGGAAATTTCGCGGCAAGCAGCTTGCTTCGCCCGCTGACGAGACCATCCGGCCCACGGCCGACCGGGTGCGTGAATCGGTGTTCAACATCCTGGCCTCGCGCCTTGGACCGGGCCTCGATGGCCGCCGCGTGCTCGATCTTTTCGCCGGCACCGGCGCGCTGGGCCTGGAAGCGTTGTCGCGCGGCGCCAGCCACGTGACCTTCGTCGATACGGGCGCGGAAGCACGCGGCCTCATCCGTGACCATATCGAGGCCTTCTCCGCCGGCGGCATTGCCAAGCTGCTGCGCCGCGACGCCGCCGCGCTGGGGCGTCCCGGCACGCTCGGCCAGTTCGATCTGGTCTTTCTCGATCCGCCTTATCATCAGGGGCTCGGCGAAAGGGCGCTGGCCGAAATCGCCGCCAATGGCTGGCTCTACCCCGGCGCCACGCTGGTCTGGGAAGAAGCCGCCGATGCCGAGGTGACGGTTCCCGCCGGCTTTACCCTGGACGACACGCGCGAATACGGCGCAGCCGCCATCCGGTTTTTGAGCTTCGCTTAGAGCGTTTCCAGGAAAAGTGGATACCGGTTTTCCGGTTCGGAAACGCGATAAAACAAAACGTGCCTCACGCCGCCTTTTGTAGACACGCGGCACATTGCCCGCGAATTTCCATCGTCGTGCGCTCCACCTTGAAGCCGGTGGTTTCGGCCCAGTCGCCCAGCCGCTCCTCGATCACCGGATCGGCGAATTCGTCCACCTTGCCGCAACCGGCGCAGATGGCGAAGGCGATCAGACCCTTGCGATGGCAATGGGCATCGGCGCAGGCGACGAAGGCGTTGAGCGTTTCCAGGCGATGGGCCAGCCCGCGCTCCACCAGCTTGTCCAGGGCCCGATAGATCTGTAGCGGCGCGCGCAGGCCGTCGCCGCGCAAAAGGTCGAGAATGTCATAGGCGCTGAGCGGCCCGCCCGAATGGTTGAGCGCCTCCAGCACCAGCCCCTGATTGCGCGTCAGGTCCGCGGGAATGTCATGACGATGCGCCATGCGGCGTCCTCCTTCCAAACAGCCGCGATGCCGGCACCGCGAGCGAGACGAGAAACAGGATGAGCGCCATGACCACGATGGACGGGCCCGAGGCGGTGTCCCAGTTTTTCGAGCCGAACAGGCCCCCCACCACTGCTATAGCGCCCAGCAGGGCGGATACCAGCGCCATCTGCTCGGGTGTGGCGCTGAGCCGCCGCGCCGTCGCCGCCGGAATGATGAGCAGCGAGGTGATGAGCAGCACGCCCACCAGCTTCATGGCGATGGCGATGACGCTGGCCATCAGCACCATCAGCACCAGTCGGCTGGCCTCGGGCCGCAGCCCTTCGGCCTCGGCCAGTTCCGGGCTCACCGTGGCGGCCAAGAGCGGCCGCCAGTTGAGCCAGAGCAGGATGAGGATCGCCGCGCCCCCGCCATAGATGATGGCGATGTCCTCCACCGACACGGCCAATATGTCGCCGAACAGGAACCCCATCAGGTCGATGCGCACGCTGGTGAGCAATCCCACCAGCACCAGCCCCACGGCCAGCGTCGAATGGCTCAGAATCCCCAGCAAGGCATCGGTGGAGAGCGTCGCCTGCCTTTGCAGCACGATCAGCGCCCCCGCCACCAGCACGGCCACGGCGAAGACGCCTAGCGTCATATTGAACGACAACAGGATCGACAGCGCCACCCCCAGCAGCGCCGAATGCGCCATGGTGTCGCCGAAATAGGCCATGCGCCGCCACACCACGAAACATCCCAGCGGCCCCGTCACCGCCGCCAGCCCCACCCCGGCGATCAGCGCCCGCGAAAAGAAATCACCGAACATCGGACAGGCTCCACGGCAGCATCGGCATTTTTGTCGAGATCTTATCCATCCGCCCGCTCCTCATGCGCATGGTGATGCCCGCCATGGGGATGCTCATGGGCGCCATGCGGCCCCACCACGCATCCGTCGTCATGGTGTTCGTGGTCATGATGATGCTCATAGATCGCCAGCGTCGCGCCGGCGCGTTCGCCGAAGAGCTTGAGATATTCCGGGCTGCTCTTGACCGCCCCCGGCGTGCCCCGGCAGCAGACATGGCCGTTGAGGCAGATCACCGTATCGGTCTCGGCCATCACCACGTGCAGATCGTGCGAAATCATCAAAATGCCCGCCTGCGTCGTGTCGCGAATCTGCCGGATCAATTGGTAAAGCGCCACCTCGCCGGAAAAATCCACCCCCTGCACCGGCTCGTCCAGCACCAGCAGGTCCGGCTTGCGGATCATCGCCCGGGCAAACAGAACTCGCTGGAATTCTCCGCCCGAAAGCTCCTGCACGGCGGCCTTGAGCAAGCGCGCTGCCCCTACGGCTTCCAGCGCCGCCGCGATGGCGGCGGGCGAATGAGGCCCGGTCAACGTCATCAGCCTGTCTACCGTCAGCGGCAGCGTCCAGTCGATGCTGAGCTTTTGCGGCACATAGCCGATGGTCAGCCCCGGCTTGCGCGTCACGCTGCCCATGGTGGGCTTCATCACCCCGGTGGCCATCTTCGCGGTGGTCGATTTGCCCGAGCCATTGGGCCCGATCAGCGTCACGATCTCGCCGCGCGCAATGGTCAGGTCCACCCCTTCCACCAGCACGCGCCCGCCGCGCTGCACCCCGGCATTGGCCAGGGTAATCAGCGTCTCCTTGTGCCTTGTGTCATGCATCGACTGGTTCGGCTCCTTGGCTCCCTCCCGGTTCGGGCAAGGGCAGGGTGGGGGATCGGCCAGGGCGTTTTCGCGCGGCGGGGTTTTGCACAGCCCCCGCGAAAACCGTCTTGACGGCTCTTAATACGTTATAGCATAACACCGCCGCAAGCGTAATAACATAACATATCACCCATGAGGCCCCGATGATGAAACGCGCCCTTTCGCTCGCTGCCCTTTCTCTCCTGCTGCTCACGGGAGCCGCCACGGCCGCGCCCCGTGTCGTTGCGTCCATCAAGCCCGTGCATGCGCTGGTTTCTTCCGTCATGGCCGGGGTGGGAGAGCCGGCCCTCATCGTCAAGGGCGCCGCTTCCCCCCACACCTATTCGCTGCGGCCTTCCGACGCCGCCGCGCTCGAAAGCGCCGACATCGTCTTCTGGACCGGCCATGGCCTTGAGCTGTTCCTTGCCAACGCGCTCGATACGCTCGCGCCCCAGGCCGAAGTAGTCGAGCTGGCCGAAACCCCCGGCATCGAACTGCTGCCCCTGCGCGAAGGCGGCGCCTTCGAGCCCCACTCCCACGGCGAAGAAGATCACGATCACGATCATGGCCACGAGCACGAGGAGGGGGATATGCATTTCTGGCTCGATCCGAGGAATGCCGCGCTGATGGTCTCCGAGATTGCCGCCGTGCTGGCCGAGGCCGATCCTGAAAATGCCGACGCCTATGCGGCCAATGCCGAGGCCGAGCGGTCGCGGCTCGAAGCGCTCGAAGCCGAACTGCGTCAGACCCTTGCGCCCCTTGCCGGTAAGCCCTTCCTCGTCTTTCACGATGCCTATCAATATTTCGAGCACCGCTTCGGGCTCGATGTCGCCGGCACCGTCACCGTTTCACCCGACGCCATGCCCGGCGCTGCCCGCATCGATGAACTGCGCGCCAAGGTGCGCGAACTGGGCGCCACCTGCGTTTTCGCCGAGCCCAATTTCGAGCCCGCCATCATCCGCACCATCACGGAGGGCACCAGCGCCAGGGCTGGCACGCTCGATCCCGAAGGCTCCGCCCTTGCCGAGGGCCCCGACCTTTACCCCAACCTCCTGCGCGGCCTTGCCGCCGGCCTGGTCGAGTGCCTCGGCTAGGCTGCAACGCTCCCTCTTTTCCAAGAGGGCCGGCTTTGGACTTTTCCGCACCACCAACGCCCCTCCGGACCTGATCCGGGGGCGCCCCCTGCAAGCTCATAAGCCGATAGGACCGGAAAGGCTCTGGCAGGCCCCGCCCCAGCGGCATTGCCGGGCTCGTCCCGGCAATCCACCGCCCTGGCCTCCAGCCTGTCGGCCCCAATCCTCATCTCCTTTTGTTCAATCGTAATGTGCTAACATACCGGAGGTAATTCATGCACATCCGCCTTCCCCTTCTCTTCCTCGCCGCCACGGCGCTCACCGGTCCGGCCTTTGCCGACGAGATCGCCGCCTGGCGCCTTTTTGTCGCCGATCATGCCGAGGCCAGGGTTTCCGCCCTGGACCTGGCCTCGGGCGAGACCATCGCCAGCTTCCCGCTCGCCGGCCCGGCCACGCTCTACGCCGCCCATGCGGGCGAGGCGATCATTGCCGTGCAAGGCGAGAGCAACCGCGTCTCGGCCATCCGCTCCGGCATCGCCATCGAGGATCATGGCGATCATGGCGACATCGAAATTTCCGATCCCGAAGGGATCGATGCCGTGCTGGAAGGCAATAAGCCCGGCCATTTCGTCGAGCATGGCGACAAATTCGCCCTCTTCTTCGACGGTTCCGGCCTGGTCAGCCTTGCCGATACCCATGATTGGGTCGATCACGGCCATGTCCACGCCACACAGATCGATAGCGGCACCCCCCATCACGGCGTCGCCGTTCCCTGGGGCGATTACACCCTGGTTTCGGTGGCCAATGCCGACGACGAGAAAAAGCCGCGCCTCGGCCTCAACGTCCTCGATGCGCAGGGCAATGTGGTGGGCGATACCCATGCCTGCCCCGATCTCCATGGCGAAGCCACCTCCGGCAACCTGCTGATCGTCGGCTGCGGCGATGGCGTGCTCATCGTCTCCGGCTCCGGTGAGCCGCAGGTGCGAAAGCTGGATTACTCGGGCCTCCCCGAAGGCAAGACCACCACGCTGCTGGGCGGGCAGGGGCTGCAATATTTCCTCGGCAATTACGGCGCCGACAGGATCGTGCTCATCGATCCCGCCGAAGCCGAGCCCTATCGGCTCATCGACCTGCCGACGCGCCGCGTGCATTTCGTCACCGATCCGGTGCGGCCGAAATTCGCTTACATCTTCACCGAGGACGGCCAGTTGCGCCAGCTCGACGTGGTCAAGGGCGAGATCACCCGCTCGCTCAAGCTCACCGAGCCCTATTCCATGGATGGCGAGTGGAACCTCCCGCGCCCCCGCCTGGCCGTGGCCGGCGACTATATCGCCGTCACCGATCC
>NZ_JAUCDN010000230.1:0-5320 GCF_034675085.1 Devosia sp. | reverse complement strand
GGTGGGCGCGGCAGGCATCGGAAGGCTGCGCCTGGGCATCGATGATCCGCCGCAATTCGACGGGGTCTTCACCGGCTATCACCACATGGGCACGACGCGGATGCACGACGATCCCGCCCAGGGCGTGGTGGATGCCCATTGCAAGGTACATGGCCTGGCCAATCTGCATATCGCCGGCAGCTCGGTCTTCACCACCGGCGGCACAGCCAATCCGACATTGACCATTACCGCGCTGGCCATCCGCCTTGCCGACAGGCTGGCAGGGCTGGTTTAGAGCGTTTCCAGGAAAAGTGGATACCGGTTTTCCGGTTCGGAAACGCGATAAAACAAACACCTGGATCATTTCACCGTTTAGGAGAAACGGTGAAATGATCTAGTCGAGGAAGGAATTTTCATGTTCAAGCCCAGCCGCCGCCAGCTTCTCTTCACCGCCATCGGCGCAATGTCGGTCCTGGCGGCGCGCGATTTCTTCCTGCTTTATTGCCGGGGCGTTGCCCGTAACGTTCCGGATTTTTTCGCCAGCCTCGATACGGAAACACTCGATGCTGCTAAGGCCGTGGGCAGCCGCGTCGCCCGGCTGCACCCTGGTTTTGGCGCCGAGCCGACGCTTGTGCGCCTGCTGGAAAGCCGTCCGCTGCTGCTGGCGGCGCATGAGGAAAGCTGTGTTGACACCCGCCAGGCCATGATCCAGCAGCAATGCTGCGAGGATTTTGCCGATGGCCGGACCGTGGTCGTCGATGGCTGGGTAGTCTCCGAGACGGAAGCCCAGCTTTGCGCCTCTATCGCCTGATTGCCGCCTTTAAGGCGCGGGGCGGGGCGGAATTGGCGCTGATCCCCCAGATCAGGCCCACCACCAGGAAATAATGGCGCCAGTGATCGGTATCGATGAGGCCGGACTGGATAACCAGCGGGATATAAACCGCGATCGCGGGGATGAGCAGGGCGCGCCGCGATGAATCCCTCAGCCCCGAAATCCCGCGCCAGAGCGTCATGACGATGAGCATATAGTAGCAGAGCCCACCGCCCCAGCCATAGGCTTGCAGCACGGTGACATAGGTGTTGTGTGGCTGCTCGCGGATGCGGAAATTGCCAAATTCGGTAGGCCCCAGTCCCCAGGGATGGTTGAGGGCGAGATCGAACGCATAGCCCTGCCGGCCGAAGCGGCCGGTTTCCCCGGTATCGTAGTCCTGGGTTACGCTGGCGCGCTGTTCGAACAGCGTGCCGATGGCGGGGACCGACAGAAGGCCGGCGAAGGCTGCGATCACGATCAGGCCTCCGACCAGGGCGAAGGTGAGCATGCGCAGCTTTTCCAGCGCCTTGGCCTCGAGCCAGAAACACAGCGCGAAGACCAGCAGCGCCGATGCCGCGAAGTGCCCCCAGGCTGCCCGGGAAAAACTGACGAACACCCCGACCATCAACAGCAGCACGATGGCGCCGTTGACGAGACGCCGCCTTCGCTGCAATAGCAGGTCGCGCAGCACGAACATGGCCGGCAGCACGAGGAAGGGCCCATAGACATTGGGGTCCTTGAACATCCCCTTGGCCCGGTCGTATCGCAGGAAGATATCGGCGCCGGGCAGGAGCTTGAGATAGGCGAGCAGGCCGATGGTCGCCGAAATGACCGCGATCGCCACATAGGCCTGGCGGATGATCGCCACGCGCTGAGCGGGGGCCTCGGCGACGAAATTGGCGACGAAATAGGCGGTAAGCAGCAGAAAGATCGTCACCGCCACGAAAACGAATGCGTCCGTCAGCGAGGTGTAGCGAACCTGGAACGCCGCGATGAGGCCGAATGCGGCAAAGACCACGCAAAGCAGCAGCAGGGGCGTCGTCGAGCTGTAGAGCCTGAGGCCGGAGGCCAGGGCCGCGGCCAGCGTCACGATGAAGAGGAACTCATAGAAGGACGGCTCGAAAAGAATGATGCCGCCCGAAAATACCCACAGCCAGACGACCGCCAGCAGGCTCTTCGAGGCCATCGCGCGCAGATATGCCCGGCCGCGATATCGGTCCGCGTCCAGGCTCGCCGCATCGCGCCAGGAGAGAGTTTCGGTCATGGCATGCCTGATTTGGGGAATGCTGCGCAAACCCTATAGGAGCGGTGTAAAGGAGCCTTTAACCGTATTGGCTGTTGGCTGGGAGCGAGCGCCGGACGGCTCGGCATGCTGAAGGAGAGCGCCCGATGATGACACGCCGAAACCTGCTGATTGGCGGCGCCGGCCTCGGCGCGAGCCTGACACTTGCCGGAGCCGCCGCTGCCCAAAGCACGGTGGATGCCCGGGCTTTCGGGCTGCAGGAGGGGGCAGGCGATCAGAGCCAGGCCCTGCAACTGGCCATCGATGCGGCAATCGGCCTGCGCCAGCCGCTCGCTCTCGGCGCGGGAGTGTTCGAAATCAAGGATGTCAGGATCACCGGGCCGCTGACCATAAGGGGATCGGGCCAGACCGTTCTTCGGCTCGCGGGGGGCGAGGCGCTTCTGTCGGTCTTCGATTGCGACGATGTCGTTCTCGAAGCCTTGAGCCTGGAAACAAATGCGCAATCGGGAATGGAAACGGCCCTGCTGGCCATGGCGGGCGCCAGCCGCTTTACCATCCGCGATTGCCGCTTTGTCCATGCCGGGATCGGCATCAAGGCCCATGGCAGCCAGGGCCGCATCGAAAATTGCCGGTTTTCCGACATCGCCGATACCGCCATCTTTTCCACCGATAGTGGGGGGCTGGATATCGAAGGCAACACCATAACCGGCTGCGGCAATGGCGGCATCCGCATCTGGCGGGGTGAAAGCGGGCCCGACGGCTCCCGCATTTTTGGAAACCGCATTGGCGCCATCGACTGGAAAGGCGGCGGCAATGGCCAGAACGGCAATGGCATCAATATCTTCCGCGCCGATGGCGTCAGCATCGCCGACAATTCCATCGCCGATTGCGCCTTTTCCGCCATCCGCCTGAATGCCACCAACGATACCCGCGTCATCGGCAATCATTGCGTGCGCAGCGGAGAGGTTTCGATCTTTTCCGAGTTCGGCTTTTCCGGCTCCATCATCAGCGACAATCTGATTGAAGGTGGCGCGGCGGGCATTTCCATGACCAATTTCGACCGCAATGGGCGGCTGTCCGTCTGCAAGGGCAATATCGTGCGCAATTTGGCCAAGGGCTCGCTCACCAATCCCGGTGTCGTTCCCTATGGCATTGCCGCCGAGGCCGATGCCGCCATTGTCGGCAATATCGTCGAGGCCGTTCCGGGCACCGGCATCGTCGTCGGCTGGGGCCCCTATCTGCGCGACGTGCTG
This sequence comes from Devosia sp., assembly GCF_034675085.1. Classification (GTDB taxonomy): domain Bacteria; phylum Pseudomonadota; class Alphaproteobacteria; order Rhizobiales; family Devosiaceae; genus Devosia. The sequence goes on along the minus strand of NZ_JAUCDN010000230.1, from coordinate 2,034 downwards.
GTGAGCGACAATCTGGTGCGGGGATGCGAGATGGGCATCGTGGTCAGCCTCGCCCCCGGCGCCGGCCATGCCCGCATCAGCGGCAATATCGTGTCGGGCAGCGTCCGCCACGCCATTGCGGGGGCCAGATGGGACGATATCGTCAGTACCGATCTGGCGGCGGATGCCGCTGCCTACGATACCCTCGCCATCACCGGCAACAGTGTTTTCTAGCCCGGCACGCCCAGCAATCTGCCGAAGGCCAGCATGCTGAGCGTCACTGCCATGGAATAGCCCGTCAGCAGCGCCAATGGCGCAGCGTGGGCAGGGCGGACGCCCCGCGCCAGCAGCACCAGTAATATTGGCAGCCAGTCCAGCGCATAGCGCTGGGCGCTGTACTGGGAAAAGCCGTTGGAGTGATAGAAGAGCGTCAATCCCAGGATGAGCGCGACCGTTCCCATTGCAAACCAGAAATCGCGGTTCCACGGCGCCAAAAGGGCAAAAAACAGCGCCGGCGTCACCAGGAACAGCGAGGCGCCATTGATGTCGAAGCTCAGCATCTCTGTGAGATATTTGCCGCCGAATTCCACATGCGGCCCGGCAATGAACATGTAGACGAAATTGAAGAGGAAATACTGGTCCGAGAAAATGCCGAGGTCGCGCACGCGGTCGCGCAGGAACAGCGCGACATCGGCCCCGCTCTCCCATTCCAGGGGGAAAATATAGGAATAGCCGGTTTCGAGAGGCGAGCCGAAGCGGGCGGCGTTATAGGCGAAATAGACCGCTATCGCCACGAGTGGGAAGGCCGAGAGCGCCATCACCCTGCGGATCGCTGCCCAGTCGATGGTGAACCAGGCCCGGTCCTTGTCCAGCATCAGCACATAGAGCACGGGCAGATAGAGAATGGTCATCTGCCGGCACAGGAATGCCATGCCGATGAACAGCCCAACGAGCAAGGCGTTCGGTTTCACCAGCGCGAAATACAGCGCTGCGGTTGCGAAGAGGAACCCCCAGCTCTGCGCGAAGAACCACACGTGATCGCCGCGCAGCGTGACGAAGGCCAGGGGCGAGGCGAAGAGCACCACGCACACCAGCAGCAGCGCGATATCGCGCGAGCCCGACTGCTGCGAGAAGATGCGCCACCACAGCCATCCGCTGGCAAGGAAAGCCAGAACGGCCAATAGCGTGAACCCGGCGAAGCCGGGGCCGAACAGGGCGACGAAGGGCAGGGCGATCACGCCGGGCATTGGCGGGAAGATGATATAGGTCTTGCCGTCGAACAGCGCGCAATCGCCATCGACGCAAAGGTCGGTGTCGAACCGGCCTTCGAGCCAGCCCTGCGCAAGCTGCACATAGCTGTTGGAGAGCGGTTGCTCGGCCAGCATGGCCAGGCCGAAGGCGGCCAGGACGGCGAGGGCCAGCACCGCCAGGATGGCTGTGACGAGCGAGCGCTTGGTGAACACGATGACGCCTCCAGTAAATTGCGCGGCCGGCGTTCAGCCGTTGGCGGATATCCGAAATGTCAGCAGCTTGTGGCCGAAATAATTGCCCACCGAGCCGATGCCGATGGCGAGGCCATGCGCCAGTGCTTCCCGCACCGCTTCGGGCCACAAGGTATGGGAAAAGCCCCAGAGCAGCGCATTGGCGGCCACCATCACCACGCCCGCGCCCACCAGATTGACGCCCAGGAACATGGCGGTCTGCTGAAGGATGGGGCGGTCTGAGCCCGGAAAGACATAGCTGCGATAGAGGAGGAAGCCCGAGGTCATGCCGATGAAATAGGCGACCAGAACTGCCGCCGAGAACGGCAGGAACAGCGAGAGCGGAAAGCGCGCGACCCAGTTTATGGCCGCGGCCAGCCCGCCCAGCAGCAGGAAACGAACGACTTGCGGCAAGCGATGGATCAAAACGGCAGCCCCCGCCAGGCCATGATGAACGCCGCGCCAACGGCGGCGCAGAGCATCAGGCTCTTGGGATCGCGCGTGGCGAAGACTACTGGATCGTCCATGAGCTCGCCCCGTTGCGCGATCATCCAGATGCGCGAGAGCCACAGGA
>NZ_JAUCDN010000229.1:0-5326 GCF_034675085.1 Devosia sp. | reverse complement strand
TAATGCTCGGTGCCCGGCACCTGGCCGACAATGGCGACATGCGGCTTGCTGGTGCGATAAAGATGCAGCAGCAGCGACAGCACCACGCCGGAGACGATGCCCAGTTCCACCCCCCAGCCCAGGGTCACCACGATCGTGGCCGCCATGGCGGCGAAATCAGACCGCGAAGAGGCAAAAACCCGGCGGATGGCAGCCAGATCGACCAGCGTCAGCACGGCTACGATGATCGTGGCCGCCAGCGTCGCCTGCGGCAGGTTGACCAGCAAGGGCGTTAGGAACAGCGCCGCGAGGCCGATGCCCACGGCGGTAAAAACTCCGGCCGCCGGCGTCTGCGCCCCGGCGTCGAAATTGACCACCGAGCGCGCGAATCCGCCGGTCACCGGATAGCCGGACGACAGCCCCGCCGCGATATTGGCCGCGCCCAGCCCGATCAGTTCCTGGTCCGGGTCGATCCGCTGGCGCCGCTTGGCCGCCAGCGTCTGCCCCACCGAAACCGACTCCACAAACCCCACCACCGAGATGAGGAAAGCCGGCGCCAGCAGCGCCATGACCAGATCGAGCGACAGGGTCGGTACACCCAGCCGCGGCAGGCCCTGCGGAATAGCGCCGACAAGGGAGACGCCCCGCGCCCCCAGATCGAGGCCGACCGCCAGCGCAATGGTCACGGCAACGGCGAGGATTGGCGCAGCCTTGGTCATCATGTCTGCCGGTCGGGCCGGAACACGCAGCCCGAGCAGGAGACGCTTGAGATATTTGCGGGCAAAGACCAGAAAGGCGAGCGCGCCCATCCCGATAACCAGCGTCGCCGGATTGATCGATCCTATCTGCTCGGCCATCGAGCGCATGATTTCAGGCAGCGTATTGCCACCGCCCGACACACCCAGGATATGCCGCAACTGGCCAGCGGCGATCAGCAGCCCCGATGCGGTGATGAACCCCGAAATCACCGGATGAGAGAGGAAATTGGCGAGAAAGCCTAACCGGAAAATGCCCATCACAGCGAGCATGCCGCCCGAAAGTAGCGCCAGGCCGGCGGCGGCGGCCAGATAGTCCAGCGTCCCCTCGCCCGCAATCTGGCCCACTGCCGAGGCCGTCATCAGCGAGACCACCGCCACCGGCCCCACCGCAAGGGTGCGGCTGGTGCCGAAAATCGCATAGGCGACGAGCGGCAGGATGGAGGCGTAGAGCCCCACCTCCGCCGGCAGGCCGGCCAGCATGGCATAGGCCAGCGATTGCGGGATTAGCATGATGGTGACGATCACCGCCGCCAGCAGGTCGCTGCCCAGCACGGAGCCGTCATACGCCCTGGCCCAGTGCAGGAAGGGGAAGAAACGCGTGGCTTTGCCCATCGGGTCAACTCTCTTCGGCAAGGAACTCAGACCACAGCACGCTTGGTGAGGGAGTGCCGGGCCAGTCGCGCCAGCGCGATCCCCCCGATCATGGAGCCCACAAACAGCCATGCGGCGCCATGGCCGAGCCCCAGGGCGGGAATCGCCCCGCCTGGGCAGAAGCCGGTAATGCCCCAGCCAATGCCGAACACGGCCGAGCCGGCGACGAGCGGCATGTCGATGCGCCGACTTGTAGGAAGGTGGAACTGGCGGTCAAAAACCGGAACCGGCCGCTTGAGCACCAGCGCATAGCCCAGGGCCGTTACGGCCAGCGCCCCACCCATAACGAAGGCGAGGGATGGATCCCATGTGCCGGCGAAGTCGAAGAAATTCAATACCTTGGCCGGGTTGGCCATGCCCGATAGCGCGATGCCGGCGCCGAAGATGAGACCGATGACGAGGGCGGAAAACAGGCGAAGCATTATAAGCCTCCCAGCAGGTGGCGGACGACGAAGACGGTGGCGGCGGTCGAAACCATGAAGGTCAGGGTGGCGACGAGGGATCGTGGCGACAGCCGCGCCAGCCCGCAAACGCCATGGCCGGAGGTACAGCCGGAGCCGAAATAGACCCCCACCCCCACGATCAAGCCGCCAGGCACCAACCACGCTGAAGGCGTCGGACTGTTGAAAGGAATGGGATAACCCATGAGTGTCACGATCAGAGCCGGCGCGGCGATGGCGCCCAGAAGAAACGCTGCCCGCCAGCCCCAATCATGGGAAAAGGGCGGCACGAGGCCGGAAAGGATGCCGGTCATGCCGGCGATACGGCCATGAAAGGCCATCAGCAACACGGCGGCCAGGCCAATCAGGCCGCCGCCCAGCAGCGACAGCCACGGGGTGAATTCAGTCATGTGTTCGGGTTTCCAGATGTCGGGAATGGAAGCGTCGCATGGCGAAGCCGAAGCGGACAAGGCCCATCGCTAGGGCACGGGTCCACAGCGGCCTATTTGCAGAATAGCCCATGCATGGTGTGGATGAAGCTTTCGATGCGAGGATCGGCGAGCCGGTAAAACACCTGCTTGCCGTCCTTGCGTCCCACGATCAGACCTGCCTCGCGCAAGTCGGCGAGCTGCTGCGACAGGCCGGGCTGGCGAATGCCCAGGGCATCCTCCAATTCGCGTACGGAGCGCTCACCCTCGACCAGTGCACAGACCACCAGCAGGCGATCCGGGTTGGAGAGCTTCTTGAGAAAGGCGGTCGCCTCTCCCACCTTGCTCCTGAGTTCCAGGGCTTCGTCGGAAAGCGGTATCGTCTCCATCATTCGTCCCACGCCGCCCCTTCGAGCAGGTTCATCGGGATCTTGAGGTAGCGCCGGCCATTATCCTCGGGCTCCGGCAGCCGTCCGGCATTGGTGTTGATCTGCAAGGCATGCAGGATCAGCTTGGGCATGGGCAGGGTCTTGTCGCGGGCTTCGCGCGCGGCCACGAAATCGGCCTCGCTCTTATGCACCGCCATGTGGATGTTCCGGGCCTTCTGCTCGGCCACGCTCGATTCCCATTTCGGCGCCCGGCCGCCGGGCTGATAGTCATGGCCGGTGAAAAGCCGGGTCTCGTCGGGCAAGGCCAGGATATCCTGGATCGAAGACCACAATATCTTCGCGCTGCCGCCAGGAAAATCAGCCCGCGCCGTGCCGCTGTCGGGCATGAACAGGGTGTCGTGGACAAAGGCCGCGTCACCGATCACATAGGTGATCGAGGCCAGCGTGTGGCCGGGCGAGAACATCACCCTTGCGTCAATTTCCCCGACCTTGAAGCGCTCGCCCTCGGCAAAGAGCTTGTCCCACTGCGAGCCGTCGGCTGGGAAATCGGTCCAGTTGTAGTAGCCCTTCCAGAGCTTTTGCACCTCGGTCACCTTTTCGCCGATGGCCGTGGGCGCGCCGGTCTTGGCCTTGAGATAGGCGGCGGCGGTGAAATGGTCGGCATGGGGGTGGGTGTCGAGGATCCACTCCACCTCATATCCCTTATCCGCGATGAATTGCAGCATGGCGTCGGCATGCCTGGTCGCGGTCGCGGCCGATTTCTCGTCATAGTCGAGCACCGGGTCGATGATGGCGCATTTCCTCGTCGCCGGATCGGCAACGACATATTGGATCGATCCGGTACGAGGATCATAAAAGCCGGTGACTTCGGGCTTGGCTGCCATGGGGTTTCCTTTGCTCTTGTCCATGGGCCGCGAGGCGGCGTTACCGTCAGATAATAACAATTGCATTTTTATGCAAGCGTTATTTATAGATCATCTGGTCGGCGGGATGAGCGTCTGGGCCGGAAAGCCGCCCGGCGGCGGCGCCATCATCGTGGTGCGATCAGCGGTTTCCGCCCCTTTCATCCACCATATGGTGGATGCGCCCTTCCGCCCATTCCCTAATCTGGCTTTCCGAGCGACGCGCCGGCCCGATGGCGCCATCTGTTCGCTGTTTCCGCCATAACGGAGCATGGCATGAAGCCCCTGATTTCTCGCGCAGCCCTGATCGTCCCTATCGCCCTGCTCGCCTTCGGCGCCCCGGCGCAGGCTCAGCCTTTGCCCAGCCTTCTCGACTTCTTCTCGATGGCCGAACCGACGGAGAGAACGCCGCGCATCGACAATTACGACGAGACCTGGATGATCACCGGCCCGGTGTCCCAATTCAGCGCCCGCGCCACAGAGGGGCCGAGACGCGCGTCCTGCGCCTGCTCTGCGCCGGCCATCCCGTCCGCCACATAGCCGAGCAGTTGGGCATCGCCCCCAGCACCGCCAAAAGCCACATCCTGCGCATCTATGAAAAAAACCGGCCTGCACCGCCAGGCGGATCTGGTGGCGCTGGTCCGCTCTGCGCTTGCCATTTCCCTCTAGCGCGGAACACTCGCCCCGCCGCGGCATTCTCCTGCTAGAACCACAAGGGCAGACAGCGGGAGAAAATCATGGAACATACGATCACTCTCAATGATGGCCACGTCATGCCTCGCCTGGGCTACGGGGTCTGGCAGGTCGACGACGATCAGGTCGAGCCCCTGGTCAGGACCGCCGTCCGATCGGGCTTCCGCCATATCGATACCGCGCAGGGCTATTCCAACGAGCAGGGTGTGGGCCGAGCGCTTCGCGGCCTCGACACACCCAGGGAAAGCCTTTTCATCACCTCCAAGCTGCGTAGCGGCGATATGGGCCACGACAAGGCCCTGCGCTCCTTCGAAGGCTCGCTCAACCGGCTGGGGCTCGACTATCTCGATCTCTTCCTCATCCACTGGCCCCTTCCCGCGCGCGACCGCTATGTGGACACCTGGAAAGCCTTTATCGAGCTGCGCGCTTCCGGGCGCGTCCGCTCCATCGGCGTTTCCAACTTCACGCCCGCCCATCTCGACAGGCTGATCGCGGAAACCGGCGTCGTCCCCGCCGTCAACCAGATCGAATTGCATCCCTTCTTCCAGCAGCGGGATGTCCGCGACTATCACCGGCAGCACGATATCGTCATCGAGAGCTATAGCCCCCTGGGGGGAAGCGGCGGCAATCTGCTCGAAAACGAGACCATCCTCGCCATCGCCGCCAGGCACAAGCGCAAGCCGGCCCAGATTGTCATCCGCTGGCATCTCCAGCAGGGCCTTGTCACGCTCCCCAAGACGGCCACGGCCAGCCGCATCCCGGAAAATCTGGCGGTGTGGGATTTTGAGCTGGATGAAGGCGACATGGCCCATATGGCCGAGCTCGACCGCGCCGAAGGCAAGACCCTGCCGCCGCCCGACAAGATGAACAACGCCTTCTGACGCGCTTTCGGCGCCGCGCAGCGGAAAAGGAACTGCCGCCACCCCCTGGCGTTCCCCTTTGGAGGGCCGACAGATCAGGAGGCGCCAATGGCAGGCAAGCTCATATGGGGAATTCTGGGCGGCGCGGTTGTGGGCGCCGCCTTCGGCGCCATCGCCGGCAATACCGCAATCGGCATTGCCATCTGCATCGCGGCGGGCGCCATCG
>NZ_JAUCDN010000228.1:0-5381 GCF_034675085.1 Devosia sp. | reverse complement strand
TTCGTGGTGGCCCATTTCCACTATGTGCTCTCGCTGGGTGCGGTGTTCTCGCTCGTCGCCGGCTGGTATTACTGGTATCCGAAGATGTTCGGCTACATGTACAATGAGACCCTGGCCAAGCTGCATTTCTGGACCATGTTCATCGGTGTGAACCTGATCTTCTTCCCGCAGCACTTCCTGGGCCTGGCCGGTATGCCGCGCCGCTATATCGACTACCCCGACGCGTTCGCCTTCTGGAACCGCATCTCCTCGATCGGCTACTACATCACCTTCGTGGCCATGGTGATCTTCTTCTACGCCACTTGGGAAGCCGCTCGGAAGAAGCGTCCGGCTGGTGACAATCCGTGGGGTGTCGGCGCGACCACGCTGGAATGGACGCTGAGCAGCCCGCCGCCGTTCCACCAGTTCTCGACGCTGCCGCGGATCGACCCCGCCAGCGCGCACTAAACAGATCGGGCCGCGTTCGCGCGGCCCGCTTCCAAGAAGATCAAGGGCAAGGCCAGTGGCTTTTATCGACGACAGCAGGAACCTGACCGGTATGACCGGCGAAGCGCGCGTGGAGGATTACATCGCGCTGCTGAAGCCCAACGTCATGCAACTGGTCGTGTTCACCGCCATTGTCGGGCTCGTCGTGGCGCCGGGCGGCATCAATCCGCTGATCGGCGTCATCGCCATCGTCTGCATCGCCATCGGTGCTGGGGCCTCGGGCGCGCTGAATATGTGGTATGACAGCGATATCGACGCCATCATGAGCCGCACCATCAATCGCCCCATCCCGGCAGGGCGTATTACGCCCGAGCAGGCGCTGGCTTTCGGCGTGGTGCTCTCGGCACTATCGGTGATGCTGCTGGGCCTGGCCACCAACTGGGTGGCGGCCGGCCTTCTGGCCTTCACCATCTTCTTTTATGCCGTCATCTACACCATGTGGCTCAAGCGCGCGACGCCCCAGAATATCGTTATTGGCGGGGCTGCCGGGGCGTTTCCGCCGGTCGTCGGCTGGGCCGCGGTGACGGGTGGCGTCTCCTTCGAAAGCGTGGTGCTTTTCCTCATTATCTTCCTGTGGACGCCGCCGCATTTCTGGGCCCTGGCGCTCTACAAGCAGTCCGACTATGGCGCGGCGGGCGTACCGATGATGCCCAATGTGGCGGGCAATGACTCCACCAAGCTCCAGATCTTCGTCTATACCCTGATCCTGGCGGGCTCATCGCTGCTGCCCTCCGTGTTCGGCTTTGCCGGCTGGATCTATACCATCGTGGCGCTGGTGACCGGGGTTTCGTTCAGCCTTCTGGCCTGGCGGTTGCTGCGCACCCGCGAGGATGTCGCCATGCGCAAGGCCGCGCGGGTCTTGTTCAACTATTCGCTGAGCTATTTGTTCATCGTCTTCCTGGCCTTCATGACCGATCATCTGCTGACCCGCTTCGGAGGACTGGCCTGATGAGCGCTCCCGACGAAATCCGTGAGGTCAAGCCGGAAAGCCGTGAAATTGCCGCCGCGCGCGCCAAGACGCGCCGACGCCGGTCCATCGCTCTTGGCGTCGCGCTGGCGTTGTTCACCATCACCTTCTACCTGCTGACCATCGTCAAGATGGGGCCGGCTATCTTCGATCGGGCCTTGTGATGGCGGATGCGAGCCACTCCATCCCCGAACCGCTTACCGCGCGGCGCAACCGTCGTGTGGCGCTGATCGGCGCATGCCTGGTCGTAGGCATGGTGGGCCTGGCCTATGCCGCCGTGCCGCTCTACCAGCTCTTCTGCCAAGTGACCGGTTTTGCCGGCACGCCCCAAATTGCCAGCGAGGCGCCGCGCGGCGTGATCGACCGGGTGATGACGGTGCAGTTCGATTCCAACGTCGCCAACGACCTGTCCTGGACGGTCAAGGCGGCTTCCTCGGTCACCGACAATATCGGCACGGTTGACACGGTCCACTACATCGCCACCAATAATTCCGACAAGACGCTCAGCGGCATGGCCGTGTTCAACGTCTCGCCGGAAAAGGCGGGCGTCTATTTCAACAAGATGGAATGCTTCTGCTTTACCGAGCAGACGCTGCAACCCGGCGAAACCGTCGAGATGCCCATCGTGTTCTTCATCGATCCCGAGCTCGACAAGAACCACGAGCTCGCCACCATCAAAGAGATTACCCTCTCTTATACCTTCTACGCTTCAGACAACGGGGGAAGCTGATCATGGCTGCCATAGCCAAGAACCACGACTATCATATGGTGGAACCGAGCCCATGGCCTTTTGTCATGTCCGCCTCGGTATTCGTCTTCGCTCTGGGCATCATCTTCTGGATGCACCACTGGACCCCTTGGGTTTTCGCCATCGGCCTGGCCGGCATTCTCTACACCATGTACGCATGGTGGAGCGACGTGGTGAAGGAAGCCAATAACGGCATCGATCACACCCCCGTCGTGCAGCTGCATCACCGCTATGGCATGATGCTGTTCATCACCTCCGAAGTGATGCTGTTCGTGGCCTTCTTCTGGGCCTATTTCGACGGCTTCTTCCGCTTCGACGATATCGAGCAATATGCGCGCGTAGCCGCCACCGGCGGGCATTGGCCTCCGGTCGGGGTGGAACTGTTCGACCCCTTCCACCTGCCGCTGTTTAATACGCTGCTGCTGCTCACGTCCGGAACCACGGTGACGTGGGCGCACCATGCGCTCCTGGAAAATGATCGTGAAGGGCTCAAATGGGGCCTGGTGCTGACCGTGCTGCTGGGCGCGGTGTTCACCGTGGTGCAGGCCATCGAGTATAGCGAGGCTGGGTTCACCTTCGCCGGCAATCTCTATGGCGCAACCTTCTTCATGGCTACGGGCCTGCACGGTTTCCACGTGCTGGTGGGCACCATTTTCCTCACCGTCTGCCTGATCCGCGCCATTCGTGGCGACTTCACGCCCGAGCGCCATCTCGGCTTCGAACTGGCCGCCTGGTACTGGCATTTCGTGGACGTGGTCTGGCTGTTTCTTTTTGCCTCCATCTATGTCTGGGGAAGCTGGGGCGTGGCGATCAGCCACTAAGCACCGCCCGGCACGTTTTTACGGGGCGCAGCCGCAAGCTGCGCCCCGATCCGTCTGGAAGGCGGGAATTATTGCGGCTTCCAGCGCTATGGGATGAAACCACTATGAGCACGTCTGCCGCCCGGCCGATCAAGAGCTGGGTTTTCATCGGTCTGATGCTGGCGCTGGCTGGCCTCTGCCTCTGGCTCGGCAACTGGCAGATGCAGCGCCTCGGTGAAAAGGAAGCTCTGATCGCCGCCGTCGAGCAGCGCATCCATTCGGCTCCCGTTCCCGTGCCGCCTGTTGCCGATTGGGAGCATCTGGACAGCGATGCACTGGTGTTTCAGCCGGTGACGCTGGCCGGGCGCTTCGGCTACAACCAGACCGTCACCGTATTCACCAATCTCTCCAGCGCGCGCGGCGCCGCCTCGGGTCCCGGCTATTGGGTGATGACGCCGTTTGCGCTCGCAGATGGCGGCACGGTTTTCGTCAATCGCGGTTTTATTCCCCAGGCCTTTCAGGAGGCCGCCGTTACCGATGGCGAGGCGGGCGATGCGCTGGTGAGCATCAGCGGGCTGTTGCGCGCGGGGGAGCGGGCGGGATTCATGACGCCCGAGCCGAACACGTCCGACCGCATCGAATGGGTGCGCGACCCGCAGCGTCTTGCCGCCATGGTCGACCCCGCCATGGCGCCCATCGCGCCTTTCTTCATTGATATGCCGGCGGGAGCGCCGGGCGAGTTGCCGCAAGGCGGCGAGACGGTGCTGGAGTTTCCGAACAACCATCTGGGCTATGCGGTCACCTGGTATGGTTTTGCCATCGTCGCGGTGGTGATGCTCGCCTTCTGGGGGCGGCGTCAGTTCGCTGGCAGCCGAAGCGACGGCTAAACTTGCGGTTCGCGCCTCGTTTGACTAGTTTGCACCAATTCTAAAAGGGCACTTCCCCAGAATGCAGTTCGTCTCCACGCGGGGCCAGGCGCCCGTGCTCAACTTTTCTGACGCGGTTCTTGCCGGCCTGGCGGCCGATGGCGGACTTTATGTGCCGCAAAGCTGGCCCCGGATCGAGCCTGCCGAGATCGCCGGCTTTGCCGGAAAGCCCTATGCCGACGTCGCCTATGCCATCATCAGCCGTTTCACCGGCGACGACATCGCCCCCGCCAAGCTAAGGGCCATTCTGGAGGAAGCCTATGCCGGCTTCCGTCACCCCTCGGTGACGCCGCTGGTCGAACTGGAGCCGAACCACTTTCTGCTGGAGCTGTTCCACGGGCCGACGCTGGCGTTCAAGGACGTCGCCATGCAGTTCCTCAGCCGCGTCATGGACCATATTCTGGCCGAACGCGGGCTCCGGGCCACCATTGTCGGCGCCACGTCCGGCGACACCGGCTCGGCCGCCATCGAGGCCTTTCGCGGGCGCGACACCACCGACATCTTCATCCTGCATCCCGAGGGACGCACCTCGGCAGTACAGCGGCTGCAAATGAGCACGGTGCTCGACGCCAATGTCCACAATATCGCGCTTCAGGGCACGTTCGACGACTGCCAGAACATCGTCAAGGCCATGTTCAACAATCACGGCTTCCGCGACCGCGTACGCCTCTCTGGCGTCAATTCGATCAATTGGGGCCGGATCGTCGCGCAGATCGTTTATTATTTTGTCGCGGCCGTATCGCTCGGCAGTCCTTATCGCAAGGTGAGCTTCAGCGTGCCGACCGGCAATTTCGGCGATATCTTCGCCGGCTATTGCGCCCGCGCCATGGGCCTGCCGGTGCAAAAGCTGGTGATTGCCACCAATGCCAATGACATCCTGCGTCGCACGCTGGATACGGGTCGTTATGAAATGGCAGGGGTGGAGCCCACCATCAGCCCTTCCATGGATATTCAGATTTCATCTAATTTCGAGCGGCTGCTGTTCGAAAGCGCGGGGCGCGACGCGGGAGCCGTGCGCGCCATGATGGATGGCCTCAAGCAGTCTGGTGGCTTTGCCCTTCCTGAAGCGACACTGGCCGCCATTCGCCGCGATTTTGCCGCCGGCACCACCAACGAACAGGACACGCGCGCCACCATCGCCGCGACCCTTGCCGCTTCTGGTTACCTGCTCGATCCGCATACCGCAGTAGGCGTACACGTCGCCCGGGCGCATCTGGGGGACACGCCCATGGTGACGCTGGCCACGGCCCACCCGGCCAAATTCCCCGCCGCGGTGAGGGAAGCCTCGGGCATCGATCCGGCGCTGCCGGCCTGGCTGGCCGACCTTTACCAGCGCGAGGAGCGCCTGAGCGTGCTTGCCAACGACCAGAAGGCGGTCGAAGACTTCATCGCAGCGCGTACGCGCGCTGCCTGACGAATCGAGGGCCTCGTGGTCGCTCGACCGCCAGGCCTGT
>NZ_JAUCDN010000227.1:0-5405 GCF_034675085.1 Devosia sp. | reverse complement strand
GCGCCGACCTCGTAGGGGCGGTGCGCCGCCCCGCCGCTGCGTCCCTGGCCGGGGTCAACAAGGGGGCGCTGGTGATCGGCGCACTCGACCCCTATGGCAACGAGGCCGACATCGCGGCGCTGGCCAAGGCGGGCGTCACCGCCATCGCCATGGAGTTCATGCCCCGCATCACCCGTGCGCAGGTCATGGATATCCTGTCCTCGCAGGCCAATCTGGCCGGCTATCAGGGCGTCATCGAGGCGGCGGCCGAATTCGACCGCGCTTTGCCGATGATGATGACCGCCGCCGGCACCGTGCGTCCGGCCAAGGCCTTCATCATGGGGGCCGGGGTCGCCGGCCTTCAGGCCATCGCCACGGCCAAGCGGCTGGGCGCGGTGGTGTCGGCCACCGATGTGCGCCCCGCCGCCAAGGAGCAGGTGGAAAGCCTGGGCGGCAAGTTCATCGCCGTCGAGGACGAGGAATTCAAGCAGGCCGAGACCGCCGGCGGCTACGCCAAGCAGATGAGCGCCGAATATCAGGCCAAGCAGGCCGAGCTGACCGCCCAGCACATCGCCAAGCAGGACATCGTCATCACCACCGCGCTCATTCCGGGCCGGCCGGCGCCGCGCCTCATCACCAGGGCCATGGTGGAATCCATGGCCCCCGGCTCGGTGATCGTCGACCTCGCCGCCGAGCGCGGCGGCAATGTGGAACTGACCGTTCCGGGCAAGGTGATCGAGCACAACGGCGTCAAGATCATCGGCTACACCAATGTGCAGGGACGCATCCCCACCACGGCCAGCCAGCTTTATGCGCGCAACCTGATCGCCTTTGTCGACACGCTGTTCGACAAGAAGGAAAAGGTCCTGGCCATCAACTGGGATGACGAGCTGGTCAAGGCCACGGTGCTGACGCGCGACGGCGCCGTCGTCCACCCCAATTTCGCCAGCCCCGCTGCCGCCGCTCCGGCCGAAACGGCCAAGGCTGCGGCCAAGCCGGCCGCGCCGCGCAAGGCGCCGGCCAAAAAGGCGGTGGCCGCCGAAGCCGCTCCGGCCGCCGAAAAGGCGGAAGCCAAGCCCGCCGCAGCGAAAAAGCCTGTCGCGGCGAAAAAACCTGCAGCAGTGAAAAAGCCGGCTGCGGCCGGCAAGCCGGCAGCCAAGGCTGCTGCGGCACCCAAGACCGCAGCGTCCGCGACCGGCGCCGAGGCCCCGGCCAAGCCGGCGGCGAAAAAGCCCGCCGCCAAGAAGCCCGCAACTCCCAAGGAAACCAAATGATGGAAGCGATCGATCCATTCACCTTCCGCCTCGCCATTTTCGTCCTGGCGATCTTCGTGGGCTATTTCGTCGTCTGGTCGGTGACCCCGGCGCTGCACACCCCGCTGATGAGCGTGACCAACGCCATCTCCTCGGTGATCGTGGTGGGGGCGCTGCTGGCTGTGGGCGTGCATCTGGCCGCCGACGGCAACTGGGTTTCCAAGGTCTTCGGCTTCATCGCCCTGGTCTTTGCCAGCGTGAACATCTTTGGCGGGTTCCTCGTCACCCAGCGCATGCTGGCCATGTATAAGAAGAAGGGTTGAGCCGATGATTTCTGCAGATATTGCGGCACTGCTCTATCTTGTGGCCGGGGTGCTGTTCATCCTGGCGCTGCGCGGGCTTTCCAGCCCCAGCTCGTCCCGCCAGGGCAATATGTTCGGCATGGTGGGCATGGGCATCGCCATCCTCACCACGCTGGCCGTGGCGGCTCCGTCCGATTGGGAAAGCTGGGCGCTGATCGTGGCCGGGCTGGCCGTCGGCGGCGGTATCGGCGCCTATATGGCGCGCACGGTCAAGATGACCGACATGCCCCAGCTCGTCGCCGCCTTCCACTCGCTGGTGGGCCTGGCGGCAGTGTTCGTGGCAGCGGCGGCGCTTTACGCGCCCGAAGCCTTCGGCATCGGCACCGGCGGGCATATCCATGCCCAGGCGCTGGTGGAAATGTCGATCGGCGTCGCCATCGGCGCCTTCACCTTCACCGGCTCGGTGATCGCCTTCGCCAAGCTCAACGGCAATATGAGTGGCAAGCCCATCCTGCTGCCGGCGCGCCACGCCATCCATATCGTGATGGGCGTGGCCATCGTGGCGCTGGTCTGGGCCTTCACCATCTCGGCCGATCCCTGGCTGTTCTGGGCCATCACCATCCTGGCGCTGGTGCTGGGCGGGCTGATGATCATCCCCATCGGCGGCGCCGACATGCCGGTGGTGGTCTCCATGCTCAACTCCTATTCGGGCTGGGCGGCGGCGGGCATCGGCTTCACGCTGGGCAATACCGCGCTCATCATCACCGGCGCGCTGGTGGGCTCGTCGGGTGCGATCCTCTCCTACATCATGTGCAAGGCGATGAACCGCAGCTTCATCTCGGTGATCCTGGGCGGGTTCGGCGGTGACGCCGCCGCCGCCTCGGGCGCCACCGAGGATGACCGCCCGGTCAAGCAGGGCGCGGCGGAAGACGCGGCGTTCCTGATGAAGAATGCCGGCAAGGTCATCATCGTGCCGGGCTATGGCATGGCGGTGGCGCAGGCCCAGCACGCGCTGCGCGAAATGGCCGACATGCTCAAGGCCGAGGGCGTGGAAGTGAAATATGCCATCCATCCGGTGGCGGGCCGCATGCCCGGGCACATGAACGTGCTTCTGGCCGAAGCCAACGTGCCCTATGACGAAGTGTTCGAGCTGGAGGACATCAACTCCGAATTCGCCCAGGCCGACGTGGCCTTCGTCATCGGCGCCAATGACGTCACCAATCCCGCCGCCAAGACCGACAAGACCTCGCCGATCTACGGCATGCCGGTTCTCAATGTGGAGGATGCGGGCACGGTGCTGTTCATCAAGCGCGGCATGGCCGCCGGCTATGCCGGGGTGCAGAACGAATTGTTCTACCGCGACAACACCATGATGCTGTTCGGCGATGCCAAGAAGATGACGGAAGACATCGTCAAGGCGCTCGGACACTGAGTGTTCGCCAGAATTGGAAAGGGCCCGCGCAAGCGGGCCTTTTCTGTTTGGGGGAGATGGATCGGAACGGAAGAAAGCCAGCCTGTCATTCCGGCCTGCGCCGGAATGACACCGGGGAAAGCCCAGCTCCCCTTCAATAATGCGGCGGGGGTTTTTCGGTGGCGGGGTCGGCGATATAGGCGCCGGAGCGGAGCTGCTCTTCCATCTGCACCATCTTGCGGGTGAGCAGGTCGATCTGCTGCCACTGGCTGGTGATGGTCTGGTTCAGCTCCTCGATGGTGTGGTCCTGGAAGGCGATGCGGGTTTCGAGCGCGTCCACGCGCTCGATCAGGACGTGCAGCGCGGTATCGGTCATGACGGATCGCCCAAGGCTGGTTGGAATGTGCCGGCAGCGATAGACCAGAGCGGGCGTGGAGGCAATCCTGGCGGGGATGCGCCGGTTACATGCCAGTTACATGGTGGTGCATGCTTGCAGGCGGGCCCGTTCCGCGCCATGTCTGAGGCGATAAAGGATAGGACCATGACCAAGCTGCTCAAGATCGATGTGTTCACCGATGTGGTGTGCCCCTGGTGTCTGGTGGGGTCCGTGCGGCTCGACAAGGCCATTGCGGACCTGCCCGAGGATATCGAGGTGGAGGTGGAGAACCACCCCTTCTATCTCGATCCCAACACGCCCGAGGAGGGCGTGGTGGTGGCCGACATGCTGCGGGAGAAATACGGGCGCGACCCCAGCGAGATGTGGGCGCGGGTGGAAGGGGAGGCGCGCAAGAGCGGCATCGCCCTCGATCTCAGCCAGCAGCCGCGCATGTTTCCCACGCGCAAGGCTCATACCATCACGCGGCTGGCCAAGCCCCTGGGCATCCAGCACGAATTGGCCAACGCCATTGCCGAGGCCTATTTTCTCGAGCACCGGCAGGTCCATGACGACAATGTTCTGGCCGATATCGCGGTGCAGTTCGGCTTCGATCGGGGCGATGCGCTCGACGCCATGAATGACGCGCATGAGCTGGCCATTACCGAGCAGCTGGCCAATGACGCGGCGGCGCAGGGCATTCGCGGCGTGCCCTTCTTCATCTTCGGGGAGAAATACGCGCTGTCGGGCGCCCAGCCCGACGAGGTGTTCGCGCGCGGGCTGCAACAGGCGCTGGCCGAGCTATGAGCATGGGAAAGCGCATCGCCCGCAGTCTCTGGGTGGCGCTGGCCCTTGTGGCCTGCGCCTATCTGGGCGTCATCGCCTATATGTATGTCAACCAGCGCGCGCTGCAATATGAGCCGCAGGGGGAGGTGGTGGCGCTGGCCGACACCATGCTTGCCGGCGCGCAGGAGATTGCCGTGCCGGTGGAGGGCAGCGTGGTCAATGGCTGGTATCAGCCGCCGGGGCCGGGCAAGCCGATCATCGTCTATTACAAGGGCAATTCCGGCTCGTTCAGCAAGGAGCATGAGCGCTTCGAGCAATTCGTCGCCGATGGCTATGGCTTCCTCGCCTTCGACTATCGCGGCTTTCCCGCCTCTCCGGGCAGCATCAGCCAGGCGGGAATCCTGGCCGATGCGCTGGCCGTCTATGACTGGGCGGCGGGGCAGGGCTACCCAATGGTCGTCTGGGGGCGCTCGCTGGGCTCGGGCCCATCCACCTATGTCGCCAGCCAACGCCAGCCCAAGGCGCTGCTTCTGGAAACGCCCTTCGTCTCGGCGGTGACGGTGGCGGCGGAGCGCTATCCCTTCCTGCCGGTGGCGCTGGTGATGCAGGACCAGTTCCCGCTCGACCAGTGGATCGGCAACGTCACGGCGCCGGTGCTGGTGGCGCATGGCACGGGCGACACGGTGATCGATGTCAGCAATGGCGAGCGGGTCCATGCGCTGGCGCCGCACAAGGATGAATTGTGGATCGAGCCGGGGGCGGATCATGGCGACCTCTGGGCGCGGGGGATCTGGAACCACGCCCGGCCGTTCTTCCAACGGGCTCTTTGAGGCCGGGCCGATAGAGAGGGCTTGACCTCGGGGCGGCGGCGGGGGCCTATCCGCATTCCTGCCGCCTGGATCTTCCCATGACCGAGCTTTCTCCCCTGCCGCCCATGTCGGCCCGCCGCACCGCGCTGGTCGGCGGCCTGATGGTGGCCGCCGGCCCGCTATCGATCTCGCTCTACGGGCCGGCCCTGCCCACCATCGTGGCCGATCTGGGCACCACGGCGGCCATGGGCAAGCTGTCGCTATCGGTCTATTTCGGCGCCTTCGCGCTGGCGCAACTGGTGTGCGGGCCATTGTCGGACAGCCTGGGGCGGCGGCGCGTCACCATGGTGTTCATGGCGCTCTATGTGCTGGGAAGCCTGGTGGCGAGCCTGGGGCCGGATATCGCCTGGCTGCTGGCGGGCCGGGTGTTGCAGGGCGTGGGCGTCTCGGTGGGGGTGGCGCTGTCGCGGGCCATGGTGCGCGACCAGTTCG
>NZ_JAUCDN010000226.1:0-5439 GCF_034675085.1 Devosia sp. | reverse complement strand
CTATCCCGGGATGGTGCCCGCTCAAATCTTTCAGGATGGATCCCGGGTCGAGCCCAGGATGACTTAGATCATTTCACCTTTTGGTAGAAACGCTGAAACGATCTAAGCCTTTGTTTTATCGCGTTTCTGAACCGCAAAACCGTTTCCACTTTTGCTGGAAACGCTCTAGTGGAAGGGCGAGACTGGTGGAGTTCGCCCTACCAGCCGTAATGCACCGCGTCCTGGGTGTCGGCCTTGATGTCCTCCAGCACCTCCCAGGGCACGGTGATGGTGGGCGCGCCATAGGCATAGGCCGAAACCTCATAGGGCTGGAACTGGATGACCAGTCCGTAATCACTGGCAAAGCTCCAGCGGGTGGGATCGACCACGATCTCGGCGATATCCTCGGGGTTTTCGACCTGCAACGAGGCGCCGTGCTCGGCCTGCAACTGCGCCCAGGCGGCGGCGAGCAGCGTCTTTTCCCAATCCTTGCCGGCAAAGACGTCCCCGGCCACCACTTCGCGGTCCTCGGGCACGTAATAATGCAGATAGGTCCTGGACCAGTTGCCATGGGCGGCGCCATGGCCGAACCAGTAGTTCCAATAGGCCAGCGTGACGCGGTTCTGCCCCGCGATCTCGGCCACGGTGAGGCTGGCATCGGTATCGGCCATGGCCTGATAGGTGCCGGTGTCGGGATCGATCATCGCCTGGGACAGGCCATCGGCGCGGGCATAGACGTAATCGTTGAACTTTTCCGCCCAGGGATCGTCACCGTCGAGCAGCGGGAACATCATCTGGTGGCTGGCCACCTTCCAGTAGGAATCGGGATCGTCCACTTCGTCGGGATCGGGAACGGCTCCGTAAATGCCCTTGACCAGGAAGCGGTGGCCGTCGCGCATGCGGCTTTCCTCCAGCGCCTTGCTGCGCGATTGCAGCTTTTCGGCGAGGCAGGCCACACCCATCTCGTCATAGGGGCGTTTGCCCGGCGGCTGGGCATCCGGCGTGCAGGCATTCCGGGCGAAATCGAGCCACATGCGCTGGTCGGCGCGCAGCAGTTCGACCGATTCCGCCGTCAGCCCGCCCAAAGCGGTGGCAAAACTCTTGGCCAGCACCTCGTCGGCCCGCGACAATTCGGGATTGTCGCAGATGGCGTGCTCGAAAGGCGTCGACGCCTTGGCGCAGGAAAAGCTGGCCGCCAGGGCGGGCGCCCCGAACAGCGGCAACAGGGCGGCAAGGACAAGGGGAAGCAGGCGGCGCATGATCGGGTCTCCACAACGGATGGCGGCAGGCTCACACGCCCCTCGTCCGCCGTCAATCGGCCCGATCAGCCCGCAACCGATGCCAGGAAATCCCGCGCCGCCAGCAATTCCTCCTGGCGCAATTCATGCCCCCCCTCATGCCAGGCCAGTTCGGTCCGCGCGCCATGGGCGGCGAAATAGTCATGCAGGCCCTGGCTGGCCGCCTGCGGCGCCATGGGATCGCGCCGCCCGGCGGTGATGAGCACCGACTTGCCGGCAAAATCGGCCTCGGGCGGGGCGAAGGGAATGAGCGGATGCATCAGCACGCTGGCGTCGAACAGATCGGGGACGGCGAACTGCACCGAAGCCAGGATGTTGGCGCCATTGGAATAGCCCAGCCCCACCAGCTTGCGCGGCCGGCCCTCGCCCTTGCGCTCGGCGATGAAATCGGCCATCCGCCCGGTGCGCAGAGCCAGATCGTCCATGTCATAGACCCCTTCGCCGGTGCGGCGGAAATAGCGCAGCGCGCCATGCTCGCTGACATCGCCGCGCGGCGCCACGATCCGCGCGCCGGCCAGCAATTGTCCGGCCAGCCCGAAGAACTGGTTCTCGTCGCCCCCGGTGCCGTGAAAGACCAGAAACAGCGGCGCTTCCGGCCCCGACCCCGCCGCTTCGGCAAAATGATAGGCGCTCATGGCTCGTCTCCTGTGCTTGCCCCGCTCATATCGCCCTTCGCTCCCGCCGGCACAACCGGCCGCAACCACCACGCAGCGTTGCCGATTGTGGAACAATGGGGGGTTCCGGGGGCTGGCCCGCTGGGGTAAAGAGCGGCGCTCCTATTCCGTTCCGGCAAGGCCCTGATGCAGTCTCTTCCCCGATATCTTGCCATTCTGCTGCTGGTCTGCGGTCTTATCCTGCCGCCGGTAGTCGCCTATATCGCGGTCTATGCGACCATGGCGCTGATGCTGATCGGCATGGTCCTGCCCAATGGAGCAGCGGCTTTCCGCGCGCTGCGCTGGCCCTATGCGGCGGTGGGAGGGGCCTATCTGCTGGTGCTGGCCAGCCTGCCCTTCGTCTATCGCGGCCCGCCCGACCTGATGGCGCCGCTGGCGCTGCTGCCGGTGCTGTTCATGCCCGGCGTGCCGGGCCTGCTGCGCCGGCTCGAACCCGGATTTTCCATAACCAGCCTGGCCAGTGTCTGCCTGGCCGGGGCGGCACTCGGCGTCGGAGCCGGCCTTGTGGAAATGCTGGTCATGCAATCCCTCCGCATCGGGGTGTGGAACAATCCCATCCATTTCGCCAGCATCACCATGCTGCTCGGCTTCACCGCGCTGATCGGGGTGCCGGGCAATGCCTCGCCCTGGCGGCTGGTCTTCCTGTGCGGCCCGCTGCTGGGGCTGGCTGCGGCCATCCTGTCGGGCTCGCGCGGCCCCATGTTCGCCGCCGGGTTGATGGGGGCGGTCAGCCTGCCGCTGCTCTTCATCTGGTCCCCCCAGGACCGCAGGCGGCTGGCCCTGCTGGCGGCGCTGGCCATTGGCGGCATCGCCGCGCTGTCGCTTTTCGGTCTCTCCCGCTCGGCCTCGGTCATCGAAGCGATCGGCAGCATCCTCGAAAACGGCCTCGCCGGCGCCGGGGACGTCATCCGCTCGGCCATGTACGAAACCGCCATCAAGGCCTTCGGCCAGTCCCCGCTCTTTGGCCATGGCCTGGGCCAGATGATGCAGGCGGCCATGGCCGTGGCGACGCCCGAACAGCAGGACCTGATGGCCGGTTATGAGAATTTGCACTCCGACATCGCCAATTTCGCCGTTTTCGCCGGTACGCTGGGGCTTCTGGCCTATGGCCTGCTGATCGCCGCGCCGCTGACGCTGCTGAGGCGTTCGAGCCGCGCCATCCGGCTGGGCGCGATCATCCTCTCGAGCGGCTTCTTTGCCCTGGGATTGACAAATGCCATGTTCGGCGTACTGCCCCAGACAGTGCTTTATGCCGTGATCTTCGGCTCGTTGTGCATGCTGGCATGGTCCGGGCGCAATACGGTATGATGGCATCGGCGCAGCCCGACCCGACGAGCAAGGAGAGCCTGTACATGACCGATACCGGCACCGCCCGCCCCCCTTTCGGCTTTCTCGACCTGATGGTGCTGATCGCCGAATCCTGGATCGCCCTCATCCTCATCCCGCTCTGCTTCGCCGCCGCCGCCTTCTTCCTGGTCGGCAAGGCCCCTGCGGTGCAGGAAAGCTATGCCGATGTCGCCGCGCCACCGGCAGCGATGGCCATGGTGGCAACGGCCCCTTTCCTTGAAAAGGTGTTTGCGGACGATCGCGTCGTTGCGGCCCTCGGCCCGGAACTGGACGAGATCAAGGCCGCCGGTGCCGCCAATTTCCGCCTGGAGACGCTCGGCACCGGCAATGCCACCCGCGTCGCCACCTCCAGCCGCGACGGCGCCGCGGCCCGGGCCCTGGTCGAAGCCGTGATCGCCAATCTTCCGGCCGATATCATCCCGCCGAGCCCCGGCGACGAGCGGCTGCGCAAGCAGATCGAAATCGTCAACCATTCGACCGAGCGGCTGGAGCAGACCCTCGCCGTGCTCAACGAGTCGGCGCGAGGCGCATTGCCCACGCCGACCGGCACCGCCGCCGCCCCCGACTATCCGCAGGCCTATGCCGACGCCGCCATCCGCCTGATCGACAATCTCGCCGAGGCGGAAGCCAACCGCCAGGCACTGGAAGCGGAGCTGGCCGACAATGCCGCCCCCCAGCCCCTGGTGCTGGACCGGAGCCTGAATACGCCGGTGCGCAATGCCGTGATCTTCGCCGCCTTTGTCGGGATAATCCTGGTGCTGGCCGTGCAGTTCTCGCGCGAAAGCCTGCGGAACATGCGCGCCGATCCGGCGACTCAGGCCAAGCTGGAGCGCATCCGGCGGGCCTTCCGGCCCCTGCGCCGCGGGCAGGGCGCCTGAGCCGGCCAAAAAAACCATTGCATCCCGACGGAACGCTGGCTAGCCAGCACAGGGACGCATCCTGACGTCGAATTCAGAAAGGCCATCATGCTGAACAACAAGTCCATCCTGATTACCGGGGGCACCGGCTCTTTCGGCAAGGCTTTCGTCAAGACGGTGCTGGAACGCTTCCCCCAGGTCAGGCGGCTGGTGATCTTTTCGCGCGACGAGCTCAAGCAGTTCGAAATGGCGCAGGTCTTCCCCGAGAAGGACTATCCGGCGATCCGCTATTTCATCGGCGACGTGCGGGACGAGCAGCGGCTGCGCCGCGCGCTTGAAGGCATCGACATCGTGGTGCATGCCGCCGCGCTCAAGCAGGTGCCGGCGGCCGAATACAATCCCTTCGAATGCATCAAGACCAATATTCTGGGCGCCCAGAACCTGATCGAGGCCTGCCTGGATTCGAAGGTGACGCGGGTGGTGGCTCTGTCCACCGACAAGGCCGCGGCGCCGATCAACCTTTATGGCGCCACCAAGCTGGCCTCCGACAAGCTGTTCGTGGCCGCCAACAATGTGCGCGGCAATCGCGACCTGCGCTTCAGCGTCGTGCGCTATGGCAATGTCATGGGCAGTCGCGGCTCGGTCATCCCCTTCTTCATCGGCCGCCGCTCCAGCGGCGCCCTGCCCATCACCGACCCCAACATGACCCGGTTCAACATCTCGCTCCAGGAAGGAGTGGACATGGTGCTCTGGTCCATCGAGAACGCCTGGGGCGGCGAGGTGCTGGTGCCCAAGATCCCCTCCTACCGCATCACCGACGTGGCCACGGCGGTGGCGCCCGAATGCCGCCAGGAAATCATCGGCATTCGCCCCGGCGAGAAGGTGCATGAGGAGATGATTACCGCCAGCGACAGCTTCAACACCGTCGACATGGGCAGATATTTCGCCATCCTGCCGGTGGGCGGCCAATATTCGACCGAGGATTACTGCCGCCAGACCGGCGCCACCCCCGTCGAGCCAGGCTTTGCCTATGACAGCGGCAGCAATCCCGATTTTCTCAGCGTCGAGCAATTGCGCGCGCTTATCGACACCCATGTGGTGGGGCAGGCAATCGATTGAGCGGAGCGGCCATGGATTTCATTCCCTATAGCTGCCAGACCATCGAGGACGAGGATCTGGCCGCCGTCGCCGCCCAGCTGCGCTCCGAATATCTGACGCAGGGGCCGGTGGGCCAGCAATTCGAGGCCGAATTCGCCCGCAGGCACGAGGTGGCGCACGCCGTCT
>NZ_JAUCDN010000225.1:0-5454 GCF_034675085.1 Devosia sp. | reverse complement strand
TATTGTCCTGGATATAGGTGCCGGCCTGCACCGCCACATTGCCCTTCTCGTCGGTGACCACGTCGAGATCGGCCAGCCCCGCCGCGCCGCGCAGGCTGTCGACCAGCCCGCCTCCGCCGCCGCCCATCAGCTCGCCCGCGGCGGCGGCCAGCTTGGCCAGTTGCAGCGGCGACAGCTCGCCCATGGAACGCTTGAAGATCAGCCGGCTCAGCACCTCGTCCTGGGGCAGCATCGGGCTGGAGGTGAAGCTGACATCGATGTCGGAGGCGCGGCCCGACACGGTGACGAAGACGGTGATGTCCTCGCCCTGGGTGCGGGCGACGAAATTGAGCATCGGGTCGAGATCGCCCACCAGGGTCACCTCGCCGCTGTCGAAATCGAGCCGCTGGCCCAGAATGGAGAGCCGGCCGCGATTGAGTGAGAAGGCGCCCACCGGCTGGATATTGCTGACCGGGCCCAGAAGCCGCACCGAGCCGCCCACTTCCGCATCGAGCCCGCGCCCGCGAATGAAGATCTGGTTGGGCGCGTTGACGGTGACGTCGAGCCAGAGCCCGGTGGGCTTGGACTGCGGAATGGGCGCGCCGCTGCGCTCGTCGATGCGGGCGCGGGCCAGGCTCTGCTCCACCGCCGCCGGGGCGCGGCGATGAGCGACACTGCTCAGCTCGGCCCCGCCGCCGACCCTTTCCGGCACGGTGATATTGGCCTGCTCCACCCCCACCTGGCCGCTGAGCACCGGCGAGCCGGTGAGATTGCCATTGAGCGCCAGATCGCCCGACACCGTGGCGACGAACAGATTGCCGTCGGCATAGCGCGCCGAGCGCACCCCGAGGCGAATATCGGCGGGGAATTGCCCCGAAAGCCCCACCGTGCCCGAAGCCGACAGCGCCCCGCCGGTGGCCAGTTCGGCCGCCAGCGATTCGATGGTGAGGTCGGTGCCGGCCAGCCGCGCCGCGCCGGTGATGTTGGTGAGGCGCAGATTGAGCTCCGGATCGACATAGCCAGCCCCCGAAGTGGTGACGCGGCCGGAAAAGCGCGGATCGTCCAGGCGCCCGCTGACCTTTGCATCGAGCTGGAGCACGCCGCTCAACTGCCCGCCGCGATCGATGAGGAAGCGGTTGCCCAGAACCAGCGGCGCCGAGCCGGTGACCGCGACATCGAGCCCGGCCCCGGCAAGGGGAACGGTGCCGCTGCCGCGCAGGGTGAGCCCGCCGGCGCCATCGGCGCTGAGCGCGGCGATCTCTACCCGCCCGTCGCGGAAGCTGCCGCTGGTGGACAGGGTGAGCGGGGCGATGCCGAATTCGCTGATGGCGGCGGCATTGATGCCGCTGGCGCGCGCCTCGAACCCGACCTGCGGATCGCTGGCCGCGCCCCGAACGCGCGCCTGCCCCGTCACCGTGCCGGCCAGACCCAGTTCGGGCATGATCGCATTGGCGATGGAGAGCGGCAGAGCGGAAATATCCAGCGTCAGGTCGAGCCGCTCGCCGGCGCTGCCACTGGCGGTGAGCGCGCCGGAGCCGACATCGAAGCGCAGCCCATCCAGGCTGACGCCGCCGCCCGATACCTGCAACACGCTGGGCCGCGCCAGCCGGGCCGAAAGCTGGCCCTGCACCAGTTGCGCCCGCTCCAGCGCCAGCCGGTAGCCGTCCTGATAGGGCGACAGCGCGCCGGCCAGGTCGATATCGGTGCCGATGGCCAGGTTCGCCTGGGCGGCGAAATTGGTGGTATCGCCCGCTTGATTAGCCGTGGCGGTGAGCCGGCTGATCTCGACGCCGCCGGCCACCATTTTGCTGGCATTGACGCGCCCATCCACGGCCGGTACGCCGAAAAGGTCGCCAATGCGCGCCTCGATATCGGCGGCGCCGATGCGGATGCCATTGGCGGACAGATTGCTGATATCGCCGCGCAGGCTGGCGCCCTGCTTGCCCGCTTCCGGGGCAAGGCGCAATTCGGCATTGAGCGCTCCCTGCGCCTCGATCAGCGCCAGCGCCGCCGGCAGCGAAATATCGGGCGAAACCACGCTGAGCCCGCCGGTAAAGAGCCCGCTTTCCACCGCGCGCGATACCCCGCCAGTAACGCGGGTGCCCGCCGCCTGGAAGTCGATGGCATCCAGCGTCTGAAGCGTTTCGGTCAGCCCCAGATTGGCGGCCAGCGTGGTGGCAAAGCCGTCCAGCGCCGCCGCGCCGCTGATGGCCCCGGCCAGCCCCTGCGCGCCGCTGGTTCCGGCAAAGCCGAGCCGGCCGTCGCGCAGCGCCCGGCCCGCCAGCGTGCCGGTGGGAAGGGCGGCATCGAGATTGAGCGCGATGGTGTCCTGGCCCCTGGCCGTGCCGGTGAGGCTGAGCGCGCCGCTGGCCTGGTCGGAAAGCAGGGCCAGATCGGCGAGGTTGAGCTGGAAGCCGAAATCGGCGCCGCTGCTGGCATAATTGCCATCGGCCGCCAATTGCACCTGGGCATTGCCGAGGCGGAAATTTTCCGCCTCCAACCCGGCTTCGCTGCGCGCCACCCGCCCCGAAAGCGACACCGTGCCGGCCAGCAGCCGGTCGGCCACGTCATCGCCGATGGAAAGATTGCGCCCCGTGCCATCGAGCACGAGATCGAACCCGCCGCTGAGCGGGAGCACGGAGCCCGTGGCCTTCAGCGCCAGCGCGCCATCCAGCTCGCGCCCGGCAAGGCCGGAGAACGGCGCGATGCTGGCGGTATCGAGCGTGATATCGCCGGTAAAGTCGAGGCCGGAAAGCTCGCCCTGCATCATGGCGGTCAGCGCCGCCCCGACCAGACGGAACTGGGCCAGCTGCACCTTCTCGCCCGCGTTCCACAGCCCGGCGATCCCGATGCCGACGCCGCCGCCCAAGGCAGCCTCGATCTCGGGCGAACCGGAAATGCCGGCGAGTTGCCCATCGCCATTGAAGGTGACGCGCCGGCTGGCCGGGTCTTGCAGATTGGCGGCGATACCCCCCACCGCCAGGGTCAGTTGCCGCGCGGCGAAATCGGGCATGGCAAAGCCGGCGACATCGAGATCGGCCGACCAGTTTTCGCCCGCCGCGCCACCGAAATCGATCTTGAGGCCGGCGGAATCCAGAAGCGTCGCCGCTCCCGGCACCGGCAGCACTACCGGCTGCCCGGACGGATCGGCGACGCGCGCGTCAAGGGTGAGCGCGGTCAGGAAATTGTCCGGCCCGGTTTCCGCCGCCGCATCGAGCGCGAGCTGGCCGCCGGTGAGATGGATATCGGAAAGGCTCAGCCCGCCGCCCTGGCGCAGCAGCGCCCGCGCGCTCAGCCGCGTATCGGCGCCGAAAAAGGGGCGATAGGGCGCGGCCATCAGTGTGGAAAGCGGCCCGCCCAGATCGGCGGCAATGGCCAGCCCCTCGGCGCCCTGGGCCAGGCTGGCGGTGCCCGCCAGCGCCTCGCGCCCATCGGCCAGAAGCTGCAATTGCGCATTAAGGTTGGAAATCGGCCCGGCCCCGGCCAGCTTGAGCGTCATGGCGGGGCGATTTTCGATATTGAGCAGATTGGCGATGACGCCGTTTTCCGGCTCCACCAGCGACAGGTCGAGATCGATGGTGCTGTCGGCATTGGCGTAGGCGACATCGAGGTCGAGCTGGCCGCCCGGCCCATCGAGGCGCACGATGTCGAGATTGGCGTCGAGATTGCCGCCATCGAGCGTCATCGCCCCGGAAAGCGACATTTCCGCCGCCAGCCCGAACACCGATTCGCCGAAGCGCACCGAGGGCACGCTCAATTCGTCGAGGACGATGGCGACCGGAAATTGCGGCACCGCGAACCCACCGGCCTCGGGGGCCGGCAGGTCGGCCGCCGGCGCCTCGGCTGGCACGGCGTTGCGGATATAGTCGATGGAATCGGCCTTGAGCGAGCGCACCTCCAGCCGGCCGGTGAACAGGGCCGCCTGGTTCCAGTTCAGGCTCGCATTGTCGATGCGCAGCCACACGCCCTCTTCGTCGGCAATGGTGATTTGGCGGATGGAGACGTCCGAGCCCAGGGCACCCTCGATATTGGAGAGGCGGATCTGGCGCTCCGGCGTCGACAGGCGATCCTCGACGAAACTGGTGAGCCAGTCCTTCTGCTCGTCATTGTCGAGGCTGAGCACGTCCTGGGCGGTGATGACGGCGGGAACCGCCAGCCCGGCCAGCAGGGCGACGGCCAGCAGCCGCCGGCGGGTGAACATGCGCCGGGCCATCAGAATGCCTGTCCTATGCCGATATAAAGCGCGTAGTCGGGGTCTCCCGCACGCTTGTTGAGCGGCACGGCGACATCGAGGCGCAACGGCCCCAGCCCGGTATAATAGCGCAGGCCCACCCCCGCCCCCAGGCGCAGATCCTCCAGCGAGGGGAAGACGTCGGCGGCGACATAGCCGCCATCGAGGAAGCCGACCACGCCGATATCCTGGGTCACCTTGGCGCGCGCCTCGACCGAGCCTTCGAGCAGATAGCGCCCGCCGGTGACCTTGCCGGTGCCATCGTCCACGCCGATGGACTTGAACCCATAGCCGCGAACCGAGCCGCCGCCACCGGCGAAGAACAGCCGGCTGGGCGGAATTTCCGCCAGGCTCGGCCCCACCAGAACGCCGGCCTTGAAACGCCCCGCCAGCACGAACGGATCGTCCTCGCCGAAGCCGATATAGCCGCGCGCCTCCACCGTGGCGCGCCCGGCGACATTGCCGTGGTTGAACTCGTAGAAGGGTTCGAGATTGGCCGCGGCATACCAGCCCTGGGTGGGATTGACCGTGTCG
Organism: Devosia sp.; assembly: GCF_034675085.1. Taxonomy (GTDB): domain Bacteria; phylum Pseudomonadota; class Alphaproteobacteria; order Rhizobiales; family Devosiaceae; genus Devosia. Next base: position 710 of record NZ_JAUCDN010000225.1, on the reverse strand, counting down.
TTGCGATAATCGAGCACCGCCCCGCCATAGGCCCCGGCGATGCGGAACTCGCGGAAGCCGAAGCTGTCGTCGAACCGGCTGAGCTCGAACTGCCCGCCCCCTTCGAGGGTGATGTTGTCCGAAAGGATATGGCTCAGCCCCACCCGGCCATTGGCCGAGGTTTCGCTATAGGTGGGGTAAAGCGTGCGCTCGGCCGATATGGTAGCGATAAGGTCGGTGTCGGGAGTGAAGATTCCCGGCTTGGTGAAGGTGCCGCCGAAGAAATAGTCGAATTTGTCGGTGTCGAGCGGCCAGGCGATGCTGGCGATGCGCGCATCGAGCCGCAGCCTTTCGGCCTGGCCGAACAGATTGCGCCAGAGGTGGAAGGCTTCCAGCCCCAACCCGTCGACGCTGGAATAGGTGGCGCCCACCCCGAAGCGGCGGCCCGGCAGTTCCTGCACGATGAGATTGTAAGGCAGCAGCCCGTCGGCCCCGATCGATTCGGCCGCTTCCAATCGCGCCGAGCGGAACACTTCCAGCCGGTCGAGGCGCTTCTTGGCCAGCGCCAGTTCGTCGGGGTCGTATTCTTCGCCTTCGACCAGCCCGGTCTGGCGGCGCAGGAAATCGGGATCGAGCGTTTCCGCGCCGGTGACGGCGACCGGCCCGAAGGCCGCCCTGCGGCCCGGCTGCACGGTGATGGTGACATCGACGAGGCGCGTGGCATGGTCGGC
>NZ_JAUCDN010000224.1:0-5479 GCF_034675085.1 Devosia sp. | reverse complement strand
GCCTGCCCGGTGTCGGCAGCCTCATCGTCTCGGCGGTGCTGCGGCGCGATTATCCCCTGATCCAGGGGGCGCTGCTGGTGGTCGCCGGGCTCTATGTCCTGATCAATTTCCTCATCGACATGCTCTATCTGATCGTTGACCCGAGGGTGCGTTACTGATGAGCGCTATCGCCGCGCCCGCCCTGCGAGAACCCAATCTCATCCAGAAACTGGCGACGCGCCCCGCCGCCATGGTCGGGCTGGTTGTGCTGGTGCTCGCTGTGGTGCTCTCGCTACTGGCGCCATGGATTTCTCCCTACGAGCCGGCCAAGCTGGCCGTGCGCGACCGCATGCAGGGGCCCAGCCTGCTGCATCTTTTCGGCACTGACGATCTGGGCCGAGACGTTCTCACCCGCGTGCTCTATTCGGGCCGTACCTCGCTGATGGTCGGCTTCGCCGTGGTCATCCTCTCCTCCATCCTGGGGGTGCTCCTGGGGCTGATGGCCGGCTTCTTTCGCCGGCTCGATACCCCGGTGTCGCGATTGATCGACGCCATGATGGCCTTTCCCGATATTCTGCTGGCCATCGCGCTGGTGGCGGCCCTGGGGGCCTCGGCCAATAATGTGGTCATCGCGCTGGGCGTGGTCTATGCGCCCCGTCTTGCCCGCGTCGTGCGCGCCTCCACCCTGGTCATCCGCGAACTGCCCTATGTCGAGGCGGCGCGCGCGCTTGGCGTGCCCACCCATGTGACGCTGGTGCGCCACGTGCTGCGCAATCTCACCTCGCCGCTGCTGGTGCAGGCTACCTTCATTTTCGCCAATGCCATCCTGGCCGAAGCCGGGCTTTCCTTCCTCGGCGTCGGCATTTCGCCCGATATCCCCACCTGGGGCACCATGATTTCGGTGGGCCGCCAATATATGGAGCAGGCCCCCTGGATCATGTGGTTCCCCGGTGGGGCCATCATCGTCACCGTTCTCTCGCTGCAACTTGTGGGCGATGGCCTGCGCGATTTCCTCGATCCGCGCCTCGCCAAGGATGTCTGATGTTCGATAACCGCTTCAAATCGGTCGGCTTCAATCGAGGGTTCACCGCATGACCGGCGCGCTGGCAGCAGACACCATATTGTCGGTGCGCGACCTGCGCACCTGGTTCGTCTCCAGGCGCGCCACTGCCAAGGCCGTCGATGGCGTCACCTTCGACCTCAAGCGCGGCAAGACGCTGGCGGTCGTGGGTGAATCGGGGTCCGGCAAATCGGTCACCAGCCTCACCATCATGGGGCTCCTGGCCAAGCCGGGCCGTATCGAGAGCGGGCAAATCCTCTTCCGCGACCGCGCAGGGGCGGTGCACGACCTGGCCGGCTTTTCGCCTAGACGGTTCCGCGCCATCCGGGGCAGCGAGATCGCCATGATCTTTCAGGAACCGATGACTTCGCTCAACCCGCTTTATACGGTGGGCGACCAGATCGGCGAGATGATTGCCCTGCATCAGCCGGTCAGCCGGGGCGAGGCCCGCGCCAAGGCGCTCGATATGCTCCGCCATGTCGAAATTCCCGATGCCGGGCGGCGGCTCGACGATTATCCGCACCAGATGTCGGGTGGCATGCGCCAGCGCGTCATGATCGCCATGGCGCTGGCCTGCAATCCGTCGCTGCTCATCGCCGATGAGCCGACCACGGCGCTCGACGTCACTATTCAGGCGCAGATTCTGGATCTCTTGCAGCGCCTTCAGGCCCAGTTCGGCATGTCGATCCTGTTCATTACCCACAATCTGGGCGTGGTGGCCGAAATCGCCCATGACGTGGTGGTCATGTATGGCGGGCGCGTGGTCGAGCAGGCGCCGGTCAATGCGCTCTTCGCCCACCAGACCCACCCCTATACCAAGGGGCTTCTGGCCTGCACGCCAGATGCCAGGCGCGATCTGGGGCAGGACGGCGCGCGCCGCGCCCTGTACTCCATTCCGGGTTCGGTGCCGCCCATCACCAGTCTGCCGCCCGGTTGCGCGTTCGAACCGCGCTGCTCCATGGCCATCCCGGCCTGTCGCGCGGCGTTGCCGCCGTTGGCTCCCGCCGGCCACGAGACCTTTTCGCGCTGCATCAGGAGCCATGAGCTATGACCCCGCCGGACACGGCCGCGCCCCGGCTCAGTGTGCGCGGGCTGACCAAGCAGTTTGCCGGCCGCAATGGCCAGATCGTGCATGCCGTCGAGGATGTGAGCTTCGACATGCGGCGCGGAACGACCGTGGGTCTGGTCGGCGAAAGCGGCTCGGGCAAGACCACCGCCGGCCGCTCCATCCTGCGGCTGGTCGAGCCGACCTCGGGCCAGGCCATATTCGATGGCATCGACATTTTCGCGCTCAGGCCGCGTGAGATGAAGCAATGGCGCAAGCGGCTCCAGATCGTTTTCCAGGACCCTTATTCGAGCCTCAATCCACGCCTCCGGGTCGACGCCATTATCGGTGAGGCATTGGATGCTCGCGGTTATCCAAAGGGGACGAAAAGGCGTGATCGTGTTGGCGAATTGCTAACGCTAGTGGGCCTTTCGCCAGACTATTCCCGCCGCTTTCCGCATGAATTTTCCGGCGGCCAGCGTCAGCGCATCGGCATCGCCCGGGCCCTGGCGGTGGAGCCCGATTTCATCGTCGCCGACGAGCCGGTCTCGGCGCTCGACGTGTCCGTTCAGGCGCAAGTCCTTAATCTGCTTGGAGATTTGCAGCAGCAGCTGGGCCTGACCATGCTGTTCATCGCCCATGATCTGAGCGTCGTCGAATATCTGTGCGACGAGGTGGTGGTCATGTATCTGGGCCGCGTTATGGAGCGCGGCCCCTCGCGCCAGGTCTACGCCCATCCGCGTCACCCCTACACCCGGGCTCTGCTCGCCACCGCCCCGGTGCCCGACCCAGCGCGCAAGCGTACCCATGTGCCGCTGGCGGGCGATATTCCTTCCCCGATCAACCCGCCGTCCGGCTGCGTTTTCCGTACGCGCTGCCCAATGGCCATCGAGGCTTGCGCCGGCATCGTTCCGCCGGTCGAGCATATCGGGGGCAATCATCACGTTGCCTGCATTCGCCAAGGCGAGCTGTAGTCCGAGTTGGAGTTCTGACCATGAGCGTTTCCGAGCAAGCCAGGCGCCCGGATGCCACCCCCTACGACCGGCTGGCCGCGCTGGGCATCGTGCTGCCCGATGCCCCGCCGCCCATCGCCAATTTCGTCACCCATGTGATCGAGGGCAATCTGCTTTTCCTGTCGGGGCAGGGGCCCACCGAGCCCGATGGCATGCTCTATACCGGCAAGGTCGGCGTCGACGTGTCGGTGGAAGCGGCCTACGCCCATGCCCGCCTTACCGGCATCAATCTCATCGCGGTGATACAGGCGGCGCTGGGCGATCTCGGCCGGGTCCGCCGCATTGTTAAACTCCTCGGCATGGTCAATGCGGCCCCCGACTTCGGCGATCACCCGGCGGTCATCAATGGCTGCTCGGACCTGATGAACGAGGTGTTCGGCGCGCGCGGTATGCATGCGCGTTCTGCCGTGGGCTTCGGCTCGCTGCCCAACCAGATTACAGTGGAAATCGAGGCCATAGTCGCGTTCGACTGACGCGGCCTTCGAGAAGGGATGAATGACGAGATGACCCAGGATATTCGTGCCCGGCTCGGGCTGCGCCCTGTAATCAACGTGTCCGGCACCATGACTTCGCTGGGCGCCTCCATCGTCGTGCCCGAGGCGTTGGACGCCGTCACGAGGGTACTGACCCAGTTCGTCGAGATGGGCGATCTGCACCGCCGCGCCAGCACCGCCATCGCCGAGCTGACCGGGGCAGAAGCCGGTTTTGTCACCGCCTCCTGCTCGGCGGCCATCTCGCTTGCCGTGGCAGCTGCCATAACCGGCGACAATCTCTGGGCCATCGAGCAATTGCCTGATGCCGGCAGCTTGAAAAATGAGGTCCTGATCCAGACCGGTCATATGGTCAGCTACGGCGCCCCTGTCGATCAGGCTATTCGCCTCGCAGGCGGCAGGGTGGTGCCCGTGGGGCAGGCGACCAGCGCCCACGCCTATCAACTCGAAGGCGCCATCACCGAGCGCACCGTGGCGGCGGTCTATGTGGTTTCGCACCACGTGGTCGATTACGCCCAGATTCCGCTCAAGACCTTTGCCGAAATCTGCCATGCGCGCGGGGTCAAGGTCATCGTCGACGCCGCCTCCGAATATGACCTGCGTAAATTCCTCGCCGAGGGCGCCGACGTGGTGCTCTATTCGGGGCACAAATTCCTCGGCGGCCCCACCTCCGGCATTTGTGCCGGCGAGAAAAATTTCATTCGGAATATCTACCTTCAGAACCGGGGTATCGGCCGCGGCATGAAGGTGGGCAAGGAAGGCATCGCCGGCGTCATCGCGGCGCTCGAAGCCTGGAAGATCCGCGATCACGCCGGTATTCGCGCCCGCGAGCGCAAGGCGCTCGATCTTTGGCAGGAAACGCTATCCGACCGTCCCGGCGTCACGGCCGTCATTGTGCCCGACCCCACGGACAATCCGCTCGACCGGCTCAAGCTGGCCATCGACCCGGAAGAAGCGCGCATCACCGCCTGGGACTTCGCCGCCGCTATGGCGCGGGGAGACTGCCCGGTCATCGTGCGTGATCACGAGGCCGAGCATGGCTATGTTTTTCTCGATCCGTGCAACCTCCACCCCGATCAGGAATTTATCGTCGCTGAGCGGCTGGTGGAAGAACTGGAGCGGGCGCAACGCTCCAATGAGGTGATTGCCACCCCGCTGGGCGAGCATTGGTTGGCCCAGGAGGCGGCGATCTTGAAGTGGCCCGATTGAGGGCGTAGACGGAGCCACCCCGGCAGGCGAGGGAGCGGAGAGAAGCGGTGGACGATGTTCGAAGCCAGATGGAGCCGGCGCGGCGCACGCGCACCAGCGGCATCGACCGCGCCTTGCAGATCTTCGACTATTTGCAACGCGTCGAGCAGGCGAGCACCGCCTATGAAATCGCCCGCGAGATCGGCGCGCCTCTTTCCACCATCTATGCCATCATCGATGATCTTCTGGCCAAGAACCTGCTGGACCGCGATGCCAATGGCCTCATCTGGCTGGGGCCGCGTCTTTATCACTATGGTCTCACCTATGCCCGTAATCTCGATCTACTGGGCGCCGCCACACAGGAAATGCACGAGCTGGCCCGCCAGTCGGGCGAAACCGTGCAGGTCTGCGGGCGCGACGAGGACATGATGGTGGTGATGGCCATGGAGGATGGCGGCGGCCATTTCAGCGTCACTTCGCGCGTCGGCAGTCGCAGCCCGCTCAATTGGACGGCGTCTGGGCGGTTGCTGGTCGGGCATCTGCCCGACGAGGATTTGTTGACCATCTTCCGGCGTTCGGCTCGCGTTTCTCCCACCGGCCGGGCCGAAACCGACCCGCAGGTGCTGGTTGACAATGCGCGTGAGGCGTTGGCGCAGGGCTATTCCATCCAGGCCGGCGAATCCGATTTCGCCGTGGCCTGCAT
>NZ_JAUCDN010000223.1:0-5484 GCF_034675085.1 Devosia sp. | reverse complement strand
CGGTCTTTTCATTTCCTGCAACAATTCTCTGCGCTTTATGCTCGTTATCGCCCTGATGCGGCGATGCTAGCTCTTGGGAACGTCCGGCTTTTCTCTTGCCGGGTGCTTTCAGGAGTTTGGGTGTGTCGGCAAAAGTTCTGGGCGGGGTTAAGGTTCTCGATTTTTCGCGGGTGTTCGCCGGGCCGGCCGCCACCCAGGTGCTGGGCGACATGGGCGCCGACATTCTCAAGATCGAGCCCCCCGGGGGCGACGAAGCCCGCTATTACGGGGTGACCAAGGAGCGGCTGGAGAAATTCGGCGGCACCAGCCCGTCTTTTCTTGCCCTCAACCGCAACAAGCGCAGCATGGAAATCGACCTGCGCAGCGCGGACGGCAAGAAGATCGCCCGCAAGCTGGCCGCCGAGGTCGATGTGGTGGTGCACAATTACCGCCCCGGCGTCATGGAGCGGCTCGGCCTTGGCTATGAAGAGCTTTCAAAGCTCAATCCCCGGCTGATCTATGCCGAATTTTCCGCCTATGGCCGCCAGGGCCCGCTCTCCCATGTCGGGGCCAACGACCTGGCGCTTCAGGCCCATAGCGGCCTTATCAGCATCACCGGCGAGCCCGGTCGCTCGCCCGTGCGTTGCGGCTCGGCCATTGTCGACCTGCATGGCAGCCTGGCCCTGGTCGCCGGCATTCTGGGTGCGCTCATCCATCGCGGCCAGACCGGCAGGGGCCAGCGCGTCGAGGCCTCTCTGATGCTCAGCGCGGCGCATCTGATGAGCTATTTCTACACCGAATACTGGATGGACGGCACCATGCATAAGCCCATGGGCACCGCCAACCATCTCTCCGTGCCCAACCAGGCTTTTCCCGCCGCCGATGGCGAGGTGGTCATCATCGCCTCGACCGACGATATGTGGCAGCGCTTTGCCCATGCCCTGGGGCAGGAAACGCTGGACGTGCCCGAATTTTCCCATGTCTTTGCCCGCCGGCAGAACCGCGTGGCGCTGGTCGAGGCCGTTTCCGCCATCACCCGCACCCGCAGCTGCGCCGAGCTGATCGATATTCTGGGCAAGGCCAAGGTGGTGGTCGCCAAGGTCAACAATATCGGTGAGGCCGCCGACAATCCCCAGCTTGTCGCCGCCAATGGCCGCATCGACCTGCCGGTGGGCGAGCATAAGGTGGGCAGCGTCGCCTCGCCCTTCCAGCTTGAGGCGGTGGACATGAACGCGGCCACCACGCCGCCGGACCTGGGCCAGCACACCGACGATATCCTGGCCGAATTCGGCTTTTCGCGTGACGAAATCGACGGCTTCCGCCAGTCTGGGGCTTTCGGCAAGACCAAAGCCACTACCGATGCCTGATTTTCCCGCCGGCCCCGTCCTCAACTGCGTCGTCCTTGACGACTATCAGGCTGTGGCCGGTGCGGTGGCGCCCTGGCAGCGCCTGGCTCCGCGCGTGGCGGTCAGCTTCGAAGCCCGCTTCCTCGGCGATGACCGTGACGCCTTGATCGCGCGCCTGCGCGATGCAGATATCGTCGTGGCCAATCGCGAGCGCACCCGCTTCGACGCCGGCCTGCTGGCTGAACTGCCGCGCCTCAGGCTGCTCGTCACCACCGGCATGCGCAATGCCGCCATCGATATCGAGGCCGCCGCCGCGCGCGGCATCCTCGTTTGCGGCACCGGCAGCGCCGGCGAGCCGACCGTGGAATTGACCTGGGGCCTGATCCTGGCCCTCGCCCGCCACATCGTCACCGAAGCCAACGGCCTGAGCGCCGGGCGTTGGCAGGCCACGCTGGGCCTGGGGCTCAAGGGGCGTACGCTTGGTCTGGTCGGCCTCGGCCGGGTCGGTGCCGGCGTTGCCGCCGTCGGCCGGGCCTTCGACATGCAGGTTATGGCCTGGTCCCCCCGCCTCACCCCCGAGCGCGCTTCCGGGGCCGGCGTCGACATGGCCGCGGACCTGATGAGCCTTTTTTCCACCGCCGACATTGTTTCGCTCCACGCCACTCTGACCCCCGAAAGCCGGGGGCTGGTTGGGCGCGACCTGCTGGCCGCCATGAAGCCCGGCGCGCTGCTGGTCAATACCGCCCGGGCGGGCCTTGTCGATCAAGACGCCCTGATCGCGGCGCTCAAGACCGGTCCCCTGGCCGGCGCGGCGCTCGACGTCTTCGAGAGCGAACCTGTCGCGGCCGGTCACCCGCTGCTCCATCTGGCCAATGTGCTGGCAACCCCGCATCTGGGTTATGTCACCGACGAGAATTACGCCCGCTATTTCGGCGATGCGGTGGACAATATCGAGGCCTGGCTGGCTGGAACGCCGCTGCGCCGGATCAGCTGATCCTTTCGAAGCGATAGACGCCGGCATCGTCCATATGCCGGCGCACTTGCCCCGCCTGCCAGAGATGGTTGGCCAGCGCCAGCGTCATGCCGGGCAACAGGTCGCCGAAACGCTCGGCCGCACGCTCGGAAAAGGCCAGCCGCGCCATCTCCGCGCAACTCTGTGCGCCCTCCAGCCCGGCCAGCACCCGCCCGAGCCGCCGCCGATGATTCTGCTCCAGATTGGCGACGTGCCCGGCCAGTCCCGTGAACGGCGCGCCATGCCCCGGCAGCACCAGAAGGCTGTCGGGCAGCCTCTTCAACCGATCCAGGAAATTGAAATAGGTGGTGAGCGGATCGGCTTCCGGCGCCGCTGCGCCCACTGTGATATGCGGCCCCGAGCCGGGCAGGATCTGGTCGCCCGCCAGAAAGTAGGTTTCTTGTGCCGAGAGCAGGCATGCCGCCATTGGCGAATGCCCGCCGCCCAGCAGCACGCGCCATTTCTCCCCGCCCAGTTCCAGCGTCATATCATCGGTGAGAGGGGTGAACTGTGCCGGAAAAGGGGCCAGCATGGTGTAGTCGATGGGTTGCGCCGTCGCGATCAGCGCCGCCGGAAGCCCCAGAAGGTGGAAGAACTGGCGCAGCCTGGCCCGGCCCTGCTCCGGCGTCGTCGTGCTCGCGGTCATGAGCCGGGCATGTTCGAGCGCGCCCATGAACAGTGGCGCCCGATGGCGCGTCATCAGCGCCTTGGCCTGCCCGCTGTGGTCGCGGTGCATATGGGTGCAGATCACCGCTTCGACCCCGTCGATCAGCCCCTCCGCCTCCCCGCGCACCCACAACGCCAGTGTTTCTTCCCCCGGCATGCCGGTATCGACGATGGCCTGCCGTCCCGGGGCGCCGATCACCCAGCCATTGACCGGGGCGAAGCGGCGCATGGGGCAGGGCAGGCGCATGATGCCCGGCGCGATGGATTCGAGTGATGGAAAGGTCAAGGAAATGCGAGTCCGAACAGGCGATGTGTTAGCATAAAGTTAGCGCTAGATGACACAAGCGAGGCCCGCGCGCAGCACCTTTGCAGGATCGGCTCAGCCAAAATCCTCCTCGCCCGCCACCTGCCGCAAAAATTCCGCAAGCGCCCGGATTCGCGGCACCCGCTCGGCCTCCGTCGCAATATTGAGCCAATAACTGCGCCGCAACTGCACCGCTTCCGGCAGCACCGGCGCCAACCCTGGGAAACGGCGCGCCAGATAGTGCGGCAACACGCAGATTCCCGCCCCCGCCAGCGTCGCCTCCGCCTGCGCCAGCAGGCTCGAACACTGTACCTGCGCCCGCAAACCGGGCAGCACGTCGTCGAGATAGTCGAGCTCGCGCGAAAACAGCAAATCCTCGATATAGCCCACCAGCCGATGCGGCCGCAGGTCCTCGCGGCTCGCCAGCGGCGCATGGCCGGCCAGATAGGTCGGGCTGGCATAAAGCCCCAGCCCGTAATCGCTCAGCCGCTCCGAGGAAAAGCGCGGGCCGCCCGGCGTCAGCGTCACCGCGATATCGCCCTCACGCTGCGATTGCGCCTGGATTTGCTGGATGGGCACCAATTGCACGCTGAGGCGGGGATAAAGTGCGGTGAAACGCTGCACATGCCGCGCCAGCACGAAATTGCCGAAGCCATCTGAGGTGACGAGGCGCACCACCCCGGCCATGGCCGCGCCCGGCTGGCCGCTGCCCTCGGCGCTGCGCAGCGCCAGCACTTCCATCTGCTCGGCATGCACCAGCAGGTTCTCGCCCCCCGGCGTCAGCGCATAGCCGGCAAGGCTGCGGTGGAACAGCGTCTGCCCCAGCGCATGCTCCAGCGCGTTGATGCGCCGGCTCACCGTGGCATGGTCGGTGCCCAGCACCCGCGCTGCCCCGCTCAGCGTGCCGATACGGGCCACTTCGAGAAAGAAACGCAGATCGTTCCAGTCAAATCCAGCCATGGCCTTCTCATGCATTTCGCCACAGTATATGCGCGATCCTTCACGTTTTCACGAAGATTTTCGCACAATAGGATGAGTGCCAAGGAGTGCTTCATCATGGATCAGGAATTCGATTTCGTCGTTTGCGGTGGTGGATCGGCGGGCTGCGTCATGGCCAACCGCCTGTCTGAGAACGGCAAATACACCGTTGCCCTGCTCGAAGCGGGCGGCAAGGACAACTGGATCTGGTTCCATATTCCGGTGGGCTATCTCTTTGCTATCGGCAATCCCCGCTCGGACTGGCTGTTCCGCACCGAGCCGGCCCAGGGCCTCAACGGCCGCGACCTGGCTTACCCGCGCGGCAAGGTGCTGGGCGGCTCCTCGGCCATCAACGCCATGATCTATATGCGTGGCCAGGCCGCCGATTATAATCGCTGGCGCGACATCGGCCTCGAAGGCTGGGGCTGGGACGACGTGCTCCCCGTTTTCAAGCGCCACGAGGATAACTGGCGCGGCGCGGGGCCGCTGCACGGGGCCGGCGGCGAGTGGCGCGTCGAGCAGCCGCGCCTGCGCTGGCAGGTGCTCGATTCCTTCATCGAGGCGGCCGAAAGCGCCGGCATTCCGCGCAGCGACGATTTCAACACTGGCAACAATGAAGGCTGCGGTTATTTCGACGTCAACCAGAAGCGCGGCCGCCGCTGGAGCGCGGCGCGCGGCTTCCTGCGTCCGGCCCTGAACCGGCCCAATCTGTCGGTCATCACCGGGGCCCTGGTCGAGCGCGTCGGGGTGCAAGAGGGCAGGGCGCACAGCGTGACCTACCGGCAGGATGGCGTCTCGCGTACCATCCGGGCGCGGCGCGAGATCGTGCTTTCGGCCGGCGCGGTGGCCAGCCCCGCCATTCTCGAGCGCTCCGGCATCGGCGAGGGCGAGCATCTGCGCCGCCTGGGCATCGACGTGGTGCACAACCTGCCCGGCGTCGGCGCCAATCTGCAGGACCATCTCCAGCTTCGCCCCATCTACAAGGTGGCCAACGTGCCCACCATGAACATGCTTTATCGCTCGCTTGTCCGGCGCGGCATGATGGGCGCGGAATATCTCTTCCTGCGGCGCGGCGCGCTCACCATAGCGCCGTCCCAACTCGGCGCCTTCACCCGCTCGTCGGAGCGGCACGAAACGCCCAACCTGCAGTTCCACATCCAGCCGCTCTCGCTCGACAAGTTCGGCGATGCCATGCACGA
>NZ_JAUCDN010000222.1:0-5580 GCF_034675085.1 Devosia sp. | reverse complement strand
TGCGCGCCGCGCCGAAGAAGCGCTTGGGGCGTTGCAGGGCGTTGGCGTCCACGCCACCGGTCAGCACCTTGCCCGAGGACGGCACCACGGTGTTGTAGGCCCGGCCCAGGCGGGTGATGGAATCGAGCAGAATCACCACGTCGCGCTTGTGCTCCACCAAGCGCTTGGCCTTTTCGATGACCATTTCGGCCACCTGAACGTGGCGGCTGGCCGGCTCGTCGAAGGTGGAGGAAATCACCTCGCCGCGCACCGAGCGCTGCATGTCGGTCACTTCTTCCGGCCGCTCGTCGATCAGCAGCACGATGAGATAGCATTCGGGATGGTTGGTGGCGATAGATTGTGCAATATTTTGCAACAATACCGTCTTACCGGTGCGTGGTGGCGCAACAATCAACGCGCGCTGCCCCTTGCCCAAAGGGGCCACCAGATCGAGGATGCGGGCCGAACGATCCTTGAGCGTGGGATCGGGCAGTTCCATGCGCAGCCGCTCCTCGGGATAGAGCGGGGTCAGATTGTCGAAATTGACCTTGTGGCGGACGGCTTCGGGGTCCTCGAAATTGATCGAATTGACCTTGAGCAGGGCAAAATAGCGCTCGCCATCCTTGGGCGAGCGGATCTGGCCTTCCACCGTGTCGCCGGTCCTCAGCCCGAAGCGGCGGATCTGGGAGGGGCTGACATAGATATCGTCGGGCCCGGGCAGATAATTGGCATCGGGCGAGCGCAGGAAGCCAAAGCCGTCCGGCAGGACCTCCACCACCCCTTCCCCGGTGATGTCCACTTCCTGGGCAGCCAGTTCCTTGAGGATGGCAAACATCAATTCCTGTTTGCGCATGGTCGAGGCGTTCTCGACCGCGTGTTCTTCGGCGAACACCAATAGTTCGGCCGGGGATTTGGCCTTGAGCTCACTGAGCTTCATATTCTGCATGTAGCGAATAAACCCTTGAGGGAAATCTGAAAGACGGCAGAACCGGGGGGAAAGCACCGCAGCGACCGGGGCTGGCCTGCAATTGTTTTGGGGATGCTTTTTCGCCCTTTAGCCTGATCCGGCCCCATTTTCAAGCCGCAAACCGCAGCGGGATAGCCAGATTCACGTGAAACAGGGGACCGCGCCCCCTGTTTTTGTCCGCCGCAATCGCGTCAGAACGGCCGCACGATCACCGCGATGACGATGACGATGGCGAAAACGAAGGGAATTTCGTTGATGGCGCGGAAGAAACGCGCGGGCCTGGTGTTCCGGTCCTGCTGGAAGGCCTTCAGCAGCGCGCCGAAATAGCCGTGAATGCCGCTCAGCCCGATCACCGCCGCTGCCTTGAGCCACATCCAGCCCTGGCTGAAATCGATCACGCCGAAGCCGAAGGCCATCCACAGCCCGAAAATCCAGGTGGCCACCATCGCCGGGGTGGTAATACCGCGATAGAGCCGCCGCTCCATCACCTTGAAGGTTTCGCTCCGCTCCGAACCGACGGGGGCATCGGCGTGATAGACAAAGAGCCGGGGCAGATACATCATCCCCGCCATCCAGGCGATCACCGCGATCACGTGCAGCGCCTTGACCCATTCCATTTCCGTCTCCCTCAGCCGGCCTTGACCCGGTTTACCAGGCGCTCGACATGGGCAATCGGGGTGTCCGGCACGATGCCATGACCCAGATTGAAGATATGCGGCCGATCGGCGAAGGCGGCGATGATGGCATCGACCCGCCGGTCCAATTGATCGCCCCCGGCCACCAACCGCAGGGGATCGAGATTACCCTGCACCGGCAGGGCGGCCGGCAAATGGGTGCGGGCGAACTCGAGCGGCGTGGCATAATCGAGCCCCAGCGCATCGACTCCCGTCTGGGCGGCATAGCGCGCCAGATTCCCCGCCGCGCCGCGCGGGAAGCCGATGATCGGCGCGCCCGGAACCTTCTGGCGCACGCCCTCCACGATGCGGCGATTGGGCTCGATCACATGGCTGGCAAAATTCTCGTCGTCCAGATTGAGCGCCCAGCTTTCGAAAAGCTGCACCACATCCGCGCCGGCCTGCAATTGCGCCACCAGATAATCCACGCTGGATGCGACCAGCATCTCCATCAGGGCGGCGAAGGCCTGCGGCTCGCGCAGGGCGAACAGCCGTGCCGCCGCCTGGTCGGGCGAGCCGCGTCCGCCGATCATATAGGTAGCCACGGTCCAGGGCGAACCGCAAAAGCCGATCAGGGTCTTGTCCGGCGCCAGGGCAGCGCGAAGGCGCTTGACCGTCTCCAGCACCGGCGCCAGCCGTTCCACCACGCGTTCCGGCTGGAGCGCGGCAATGCTCGCTGCCGTCACCGGCTCGAGCAGCGGGCCTTCGCCCACTTCGAAGCGCACTTTCTGGCCCAACGCATCGGGGATGACCAGAATGTCGGAAAACAGGATCGCCGCGTCGAGATCGAAGCGCCGCAGCGGCTGCAAGGTCACTTCCACGGCAAGGTCGGGCGTGTAGCACAGATCGAGGAAAGTTCCGGCCTTGGCGCGGACCTCTCTATATTCGGGTAGATAGCGGCCGGCCTGACGCATGATCCAGATCGGCGGCCGCGCCAGCTTCTCGCCCCTTAAGGTGGCCAGGAGGGGTTTCAAGCTCATCGGGTCACTCCCTTCCAAACACCAAAAGACTCTTTCTTGCTTGGTATCTTTATCATCATGGCAGTGCTTTTAGCGCATTCATCGCCATCCACAATTGCCCCCGTGGCGGCACAAGCGCACAGGCAGGGGTTAACGGATCGTTAAGCACCGCTATGGACAGCTCGCTTCCCCGCCGCGCCGAAAAGGTTAACGAAGCGTTAACCGGGCGATTGCCGAGTCAATGATTCGTCCACGCCTGTGAAAAAGCCTTGCGCGAGGGCATTTGCCGCCTTTCTGCTTTTCCACGCAATCATCCACAGCCCGGCTGGAACAGCCATGGAAACGATCTGTTAATCATTTTTCGAACAGGTCGAACAGATTTGGCTTTCGTCCAAAGTCGTGAGTCATTCCCACAGCCTCGGGCTTGAGCTGGGGAGGACAGTGTGGAAAACATGGCTCCATGCTGATCCTTGCTTCCCGCAGTCCCACCCGCAAAGCCCTGCTTGAGCAGGCGGGGCTGGATTTTTCCCTGGTGCCGGCCGAAATCGACGAACGCCTGTTGGAAACCGAGGCGATCGAGGCGGGAGCCGATGGCCGCGACGTGGCGCTGCTCCTGGCCCGCCGCAAGGCCGAAGCGGTTGCCGCGCACCATCCCGACGCCATCGTGATCGGGGCCGACCAGACCCTGGGGCTGGGCCCGGCGCTTTTGCACAAGCCGGCCGACCGCGCCGCCGCCATCGACCAGCTCGAACGGCTGCGCGGCAAGACCCATCGCCTGCATGCCGGCGTCGCCCTGGTCTGCAAGGGCGAGCTGGTCTGGTCCGATGTGGATACGGCCGAGTTGACCATGCGCGATTTTTCTCCCGCCGAACGCGACGATGTGCTGGCCCGGGAGGGCGAAGCGGCGCTGACCTCGGTGGTCGGTTATCGCCTCGAAGGGCCCTCTATCCGGCTTTTCGAAACCGTCAGCGGCGACTATTTCACCATTCTGGGCCTGCCGCTCCTGTCGCTTCTCGCCGCTCTGCGCAGCTTCGCTCCCGAGACATTGCAGTGACCCGCAAGGCTTTCGTCATCGGCCATCCCATCGCCCATTCGCGCTCGCCGCTGATCCATGGCACCTGGCTCGCCCAATATGGCATCGATGGCAGCTATGAGGCCATCGATGTGCCTCCGGCCGCGCTCGCCGATTTCTTCGTGCGTCTGCGCAGCGGCGAATTTGCCGGCGGCAATGTCACCATCCCACACAAGGAAGCGGTCTTTGCCCTGTGCGATGCGGTCGATCCGCTCGCCCGAACCATTGGCGCGGTCAACACGCTGGTCGTCGCCGATGGCAGGGTCCAAGGCACCAATACCGACTATCTCGGTTTTCTGGGCAATCTCGATGCCGGTGCGCCCGGCTGGGACGAAAATGAGCCCGATGTCGCCGTCCTGGGCGCGGGCGGCGCGGCGCGCGCCGTTCTCGTGGCGCTCAAAAGCCGCAGGGTCGGCACCATTCACCTGTTCAACCGCACGCTGGAAACCGCCATACGGCTGGCGGACGAACTGGGGCCGGGCATCCAGCCGCATGAATATTCCGATTTTTCCATCACCGCCCCCTTCTGCCGGCTGGTGGTCAACACCAGTTCCGTGGGCATGCATGGCACGCGCTTCGAAGGGCTCGATCTGGCGCGCCTGCCCGAGGATGCCGTGGTGAGCGATATCGTCTATTCTCCCCTCGAAACCCCGCTTCTGGCCGATGCCCGGGCCCGCGGCCTGCGCGGGATCGACGGGTTGGGCATGCTGCTGCACCAGGCCGTGCCCGGCTTCGAGCACTGGTTCGGCGTCCGTCCCGAGGTGACGCCTGACCTGCGGGCCCGCATTGAGGCGACCCTGGAGGGGTGAGCATGCATCGCATCGGCATGACCGGCTCGATCGCCACCGGCAAATCCACGGTGCTCAAGGCCTTTGCCGATCTGGGCGTGCCGGTGTTTTCCGCCGACGAGGCGGTGGCCGAACTTTATGCCGGCGCGGCGGTGGAGCCGGTCTCGGCACTTTTTCCCGGCGTGGCCAAGAAGGGCGTTATCGACCGCGCTGCCCTGTCCCGGCGCCTCGCCAAGGATCCCTCCGGCTTTGCCCGGCTCGAGGCGGTGGTCCATCCCATGGTCCGCGCCCGCATCGCCCAATTCCTCGATGAGGCCGAAGCCAGGGGCCATCCCCTGGCGGTGGTGGAGGTGCCGCTGCTGTTCGAGAGCGGTCATGACTATGGCTTTGACGGCGTGGCGGTCACCTTTGTGGACGAGGCCGTGCAGCGTCAGCGCGCCCTGGCCCGGCCGGGCATGAGTGTGGATAAGCTGGAAACCATTCTTGCCCGTCAAATGCCTCAAGCCGAAAAGAAGCGCCGGGCCACCTGGCTTTTCGATACCGGCAAGGGCATCGCGGAGACGGCGGCGGACGTGGCCGGCCTGGTGGCGCGGCTCAGAAACGGGGATGGGAACGGATGAACCGCGAGATCGTGCTCGATACCGAAACCACCGGCCTGTCGGCGAGCTCGGGAGACCGGCTGGTCGAGATCGGCTGCGTCGAGCTCATCAATCATATTCCCACCGGCCAGCATTATCACGCCTATATCAATCCCCAGCGCTCCATGCCCGAAGAGGCCTTCCGCGTGCATGGCCTGGGCGATGAGTTCCTGGCCGACAAGCCGCTTTTTGCCCAGATCGCCGATGAATTCCGCGCCTTTCTGGGCGATGCGCAGCTCATCATCCACAATGCCCCCTTCGATATGGGCTTTCTCAATTTCGAGCTGGAAAAGGTCGGCCAGCCGCGTCTGGTCAATCCGGTCATCGATACGGTGATGCTGGCGCGTGAAAAACATCCCGGCGCCCGGGTGAGCCTGGATGCCCTGTGCAAGCACTACGGCATCGACAATTCCCGCCGCACCCTGCATGGCGCGCTGCTCGACAGCGAGATCCTGGCCGAAGTCTATCTCGAATTGATCGGCGGCAAGCAGGTGAGCCTGGCG
>NZ_JAUCDN010000221.1:0-5589 GCF_034675085.1 Devosia sp. | reverse complement strand
TTCGAGGTCGCGGCGCCCAAGGCCGACGGCTTCGCCGCCAGCGTCGAGCGCAACGGCTCGGGCGAGCGCGGGGTCACCATTTCGGCCGTCGACGGTCCCGGCGAGCGCCGCTCCGGCCCACCCCCCGGCCAGCGCCGCCCGCCCGGCCCGGTGGAGCGGTACGATCCCAACGCGCCGCGCCCCGAACGCGCCGATCGCAAGGCCCGCTATGGCTCTGCCGGGCTCAGGGCGGACGATTTTGCCGAGGCCGCCACCGGGACCTGGGACCCCGCCGCGCCCAAACCCCAATTCGACAAGCCGCGCCCGCCCAAAGCCGGCAAGGCGCCGCCCGACAAGAACAAGGGCAAGCCCAAATGGGCCGGCAAGGGCGAGAGCGCGCCGCCGGCGGCCAAGCAGCCCAAATCGGCCAAGCCGCGCAAGAAGGACCATAAGCCCCGGCGCGACCCGCAGGCATAGCTGGACAAAGCCATGACCCTCCCCACGATTGTCAGCTTCTGGCATGGAAAGATGAGCTGGCTCGAAGCGCTCTCCATCGCCTCCTTCCGCCGGCAGGGGCATGCGGTGGAGGTCTATTCCTACGATAGGGTGGAGGGCCTGCCCGAAGGGGCGGTGGCGCGCGACGCCGCCGAGGTGCTGCCACGCGAGAAGCTGGTGTTCTACAAGGGCAAGGGCACGCCGGGCGTGTTCTCGGATTATTTCCGCATGAGCGCGCTGCGCCAGCAACGCGGCATCTATGCCGATCTGGACGTCTATTGCGTGCGCCCGCTGCAAGGGCCGCCCGATTATCTCATGGCCTATGAGCGGCCCGGCTCGATCAATGGCGCGGTGCTGCATATTCCCCACGACGCGCCGCTGCTCGACGATCTGCTGGCCATTTTCACCGACGAGAAACGCCCGTTGCTGGAGCCGCACCTGCCGCCGCTGCGGCGGCTTGAAGTGGCAGCGCGGCGGCTGATGGGGCAGCGCATCGCCCCCGAGGACATGCAATATGGCGCCACCGGGCCGATGGCGCTGACCCATTATGTGCGCCAGCATGGGCTGGAGGACAGGGTGCTGCCCAGCAGCGCGCTCTATCCCGTGCCTTATGAGGGCATTCCGGCGCTGATGCTGGCCGGATCGAGCCTGGATGCGGCGGTCACGCCGGATACGCTGGCCGTGCATATCTGGCGCAGCCAGCTCACCCGGCGCGGCCGGGCGGATATGCCCCTGCCGGAAAAAGGCAGCGCGCTGGCGACGCTGTGCGAACGCGAGGGGATCAGGCTGGGCGAGAGGGCCGGGGCCCCCGCAGGCGGTTGAGATTGCCCGCCAGCATCACAAGCGCGCCCAGGCCGGCAATGGCGGCGGCGCCTGCGATCACCAGCCGGTAGTCGCCGCCCGCGCCGAGCAGGCCGAACGCGGCGGCGCCCAGCAGGGTGGCGGAAATGGAAACCACATCCATGAGCGAGGTGGACAGCCCGACCCGGCCTTTGATCGCGTCCTGCAAATAGCTGATATTGACCGACATCAGCGCCGCGGTGGCGATGCCGTTGATGCCCTGAAGCCACAAGATATCGCCGACCGAGCGCACGCCGGTGGCCAGCAAGAGATAGAGCGCGAACAGCAGTCCGTTGAAGATCAGGATGGATTCCTTGCTCAGCCGGGCCAGCAGGTAGCCCCAGCCGAGCATGAACGGCAATTCCAGCCCGGCGGCGATGCCGGCATAAAGGCCGACATCGGTCAGCGACCCGCCCAGATCGGTAACGATCAAGAGCGGCATGCCCACGCCGGCAAGCCGCATCGCGGTGGCGATGACGGTCAGCCCGACAACGCCGCTGAGAATGGGAAAGGGCAGGCGGCGCCGGACTGCGGCGCCCGACGGCGCCGGCGCCACGGATGCGGGGGGCGCGTTGGGCACCAGCGTTGCCCGATCCGTCATCATGACAATGAAGATCGTTCCGCACAGCCCATAGGACAGGGCCGATATCAGATAGACGTTGAACACCGAATATCGGGCGGCCACATAGCCGGCCAGCGGCGGCACCACGGTCCAGGCGACGGTGAAGACCGTACGCAGCGCCGAGACCATGAAATCGGCCCGGGCGGGATTGTGCCGGTTATAAAACACCCGGGTATAGGCGAAGGATTGCGAGAACATGGACAGGCCCAGCGGCATGACCACGCCCATGGCGAGGAGGAAAACGGACTGGCTGGGAAACAGGTAAATCAGGCCATGGCCGATCATGCCGGCCAGCGCCGCCGCCAGAACCAGGATACGACGGTCGGGCAGCCGGTCGGAAAGATAGCCCAGCCCCAGGGAGAGGAAGGCCCCGACAATCGAACTGACCGAAAGCAGGGTGGCGAAGGCGGCGGTGCTCAGCCCCAGCGTTTCCACCCCGACAATGGACGCATAGGGCGCGGTGCTGGCGAAGGTGACGCCGGAGAAAAACATGTTGGCGCCCAAAAGGGCGGTGACCGGCATGCGGGGGCGGGGCGCGCTGCTCATGATTCCTCCGGGGATGGCAATCCATATCGATTTCATGAGGTGATGGAAAGGAAGGTGGAGGGGGCAATGGTGGGTGGAGGAAGCGCGGGGACAGGCAGCAGGCTGGTCGCCCCGAACCTGATGCGGGGCCTGTCCCGACACGGCGCGGGACCGCATCTCGGGATGACATCGGCAGCAGGGACCAGACATCGATGAACCGGGAAGGGAAAATGTTCATTGACGGGAACAGGCGCGTATTGATTTCGGGGTGTTCGGGCGGCGGGAAATCGACGCTGCTGCTTGAACTGGCCGCGCGGGGCTTTGCGATTGTGCCCGAGCCCGGCCGCCGCATCGTCAAGGCGGAGCTGGAGGCGGGCGGCGGGGCCTTGCCCTGGCTGGACCTGGCGGCCTTTGCACGCCGCGCCATCGACATGGCCATGGCGGATCATGCCGCCGCTTCGGCCCGGCCGGGATGGACGTTTTTCGACCGGGGCCTCGTCGATGCCGCCTGCGCGCTGTCGCATGCGACGGCAGAGCCGCCCGAGGCGGCGGCGCTGGCCGCCCACCGTTATCACCGGCAGGTGTTCATGGCGCCGCCCTGGCCGGAAATCTATGGCGCTGACGCGGAGCGCCAGCACGGCCTCATGGACGCAATCGCCGAATATGACCGGCTTGCCGCGCTGCTGCCGGCGCTGGGTTATGAAATGGTGCTGTTGCCCAAAAGGGCGGTTGAAGAGCGGGCCGATTTTATCTTGCAGCGCCTCGGGGCGTCGAGCTAGATCATTTCACTGTTCAGTAGAAACGCCCTAGCTCTCCACCTTCTCCCGGTGGCTGGCCTTGATGTTGGCCGAGAGGGTGGCGATTTCGCCGCTGAAGCGGGTGGCGGCGTTGGCGGTGCGATCGGACCAGTGGCTGAGCTTTTCCAGCAGCGGCATGAAGGCCGCCAGCTCCGCCTCGGACCATTCGCTGAGAAAGCTCCCCAGGATGAGATATTTATAGGCGCGCACGGCGGCGATGACGGCTTCGCCCGCGGGGGTGAGCCTGATGATGGTGCGGCGGGCATCGGCCTGGCTGACGGCGCGGCGGGCATAGCCGGCCTCGACCATCTCGCTGACCACGCGGCTGGCGCGCGAGGGATCGATGCTGAGCCGCTCGGCCACGGTGGCCACCATGGTCTCCTCGCCGGAGCTGTCGCCGAATTCATTGACCGGAGCGGCGATGGCGATCAGCACGTCGAACTGGGCCAGGTCGATGCCGACCCCAAGATCCTGCAACGCCCGGTTGCCCAGCTCGCGCCGCGACATGCGCCGCCGCCAGTTTTGCAGCACCGCATCGAGCTGGGACACCGCCGCGACGGTGGACGCGCCGATGCCGCTGGCGCGCAGAAGCACATCGATCTCGGGATTGCTGCCGGACGGGGGCATGGCTGACCTCGCAATTTTTCATGCCTTGAGCAAATGCATGCTGTTGACATGTAAATGCTGATTGCAGATATATGTCGCATCGATTTTTTCCGCAAGGGCTGATGCGACTCTGCGCACGCCCCCGCGTCCAGAGGATTGCTTAATGTCTGTCAATGCACAATCTGCCGAGGCGCCGCAGGCGCAATCGGTGGGTCTTATTATCGGCGCCGTTGCCGTGACGCTGCTGCTGGCCTCGCTGGGCCAGACCATCGTTTCCACCGCCCTGCCCACCATAGTGGGCGAACTGGGCGGGCTCGACCACCTGACCTGGGTGGTGATCGCCTATCTGCTCAGCTCCACCGTGGTTGCTCCCATCTATGGCAAGCTCGGCGATCTCTACGGTCGCAAGATCGTCTTGCAGGCCGCCATCGTCATCTTCCTTCTCGGGGCGGCCCTTTCGGCCTTCGCCTCATCCATGACCTTCCTCATCATCGCCCGCGCCGTGCAGGGGCTGGGCGGGGGCGGGCTGATGGTGGTGGCCATGACCGTGGTGGCTGACGTGATCCCGCCGCGACAGCGCGGCAAGATCCAGGGCATTTTCAGCGCTGTCTTCGGCGTCGCCACCATTGTGGGGCCCCTGCTGGGCGGGTTCATCGTCGAGCGATTGAGCTGGCACTGGATTTTCATCATCAACCTGCCGCTGGGCCTGCTGGCGCTGGTGGTGATCGGCTTCGCGCTGAAACCCCGGGCCGAGCGGGTGTCGCACCAGATCGACTACAAGGGCTTCGTGCTGCTTTCGGCGGGGCTGTCGGCGCTGGTGCTGGCCACCAGCCTGGGCGGGCACACCTATGCCTGGATGTCGGTGGAAATCCTCGGCCTCGTCGCGCTGGGGCTGGTGGCGCTGATCCTGTTCGTGGGCACCGAGGCCAAGGCCGCCGAGCCGGTGCTGCCCTTGCAGCTTTTCCGCAACCGCACTTTCGTCGTCGTCAATGCCGTGGGGTTCCTTGCCGGCATGGCCATGTTCGGCTCAATCACCTTCCTGCCCATGTATCTGCAGGTGGCCAAGGGCATTTCGCCCACCAGCTCGGCGCTGCAATTGCTGCCGATGATGCTGGGGCTGATCGGCGCCTCGACGCTGTCGGGCCTGTTCATGACCCGCACCGGGCGCTATCGCATCCTGCCCATCCTCTCCACCGCCGGGCTGTTCATCGGCATGACCCTGCTGGGCCTGATGCAGACCGATACGCCCGACTGGCAGGTGGCGCTCTATATGCTGCTGGTGGGCGTCGGCATCGGCCCGGTCAACAGCGTCGGCGTGACCGCGACCCAGAATGCCGTGCCGCGCCAGCTCATGGGCGTGGCCACGGCGGGCGTGACCCTGTTCCGCCAGATCGGCGGCTCCATCGGCGTCTCGGTGTTCGGCGCCATCTTCTCGGCCGGGCTGGCGGGCGGCTTCAATATGCAGGCTATCCAGGCCATGCCCGAGGCGGCGCGCCTCCAGGCCATCGAAGGCTTCGCCATGGCGCTGCATCCGGTGTTCTTCACCGCCGCCGCCGCCGCGCTGCTGGCCTTCGCGCTGGCCTTCCTGCTGCCCGAATTGCCGCTGGCCACCAGCCTGCGGCCCGAGCCCCGGCCGGAAGCGGACGCGGAAGTCCCCGCCACCGCCTGACATGCATTGCCGGACCATCTGATGGTCCGGCAAAGCCCTTCACCTTGCGCCCGATC
>NZ_JAUCDN010000220.1:0-5621 GCF_034675085.1 Devosia sp. | reverse complement strand
GCCAGGCCGTCATCGAGGGCCTGCGCAGCGGCGTCATCGACACCATCCATTCCGATCACGATCCCCAGGACACCGAGGTCAAGCGCCAGCCCTTCGCCGAGGCTTCCGATGGCGCCATTGGCCTGGAAACCCTGCTCGCCGCCGCGCTGCGCCTGCATCATTCCGGCGATGTCGACCTCATGACGCTGCTGCGCGCCATGACCCAGCGCCCCGCCGAAATCCTCGGCCTGCCCTCGGGCCGCATCGCCAAGGGCGCCCCGGCCGAGCTCATCCTGGTCGATCTCGATTATCCCTGGCAGGTCACCGAAGCCGACCTGCGCTCGCGCTCGCGTAACACCAGCTTCGAAAACGCCCGCCTCGCCGGCCGGGTCATGCGCACCATCGTCGCCGGGGAAACGGTGCACCGGCATATCGGCTGAGGGCTTCGGGCGCAAAATTCCGCCCCATCCACCCTGTCGCCC
Source organism: Devosia sp. (assembly GCF_034675085.1). Lineage (GTDB taxonomy): Bacteria > Pseudomonadota > Alphaproteobacteria > Rhizobiales > Devosiaceae > Devosia. The sequence goes on along the minus strand of NZ_JAUCDN010000220.1, from coordinate 5,160 downwards.
CGGACCCGTTCCGGGGCCCATCCTGACCCTATGCCGGTGCTGCAATCTCAGGTTCGATCCCGGTTCGAGGCCGGGATGACGGAGAACCGGCAGACCACTTCCCGCTTGCCCCCGCCCCATCCCCGACGCTACCCTTGCGCCACTGCCTGAGGAATCTCCATGACCGTCGATCCGCTCGCCCTCCTTTACGCTGTAATTCTCGGCTATCTGTGCGGCTCGGTCCCCTTCGGCCTCATCCTCACCCGCGCCGCCGGGCTGGGCGATATCCGCAAGATCGGCTCGGGCAATATCGGGGCCACCAATGTGCTGCGCACCGGCAATCGCTGGGTTGCCGCCGCCACGCTGGTGCTCGATGCGTCCAAGGCCGCCCTGCCCGTGCTGGTTGCCCGCCATTTCTGGGGCGAGGAAGCGGCCATGCTCGCCGCCATCGGCGCCTTTCTCGGCCATTGCTTTCCCGCCTGGCTCGGCTTCAAGGGCGGCAAGGGCGTCGCCGTCATGATCGGCTCGCTGCTGGCGCTGGCCTGGGCGGTGGGGCTCATCTTCTGCGCCGTCTGGCTGCTCATCGCCCTCACCCGCAAGATGAGTTCGCTCGCCGCGCTCACCGCCACCGCCACCGCGCCCATCTTCGCTTTCGTGCTGGCCGATCAGTGGCTGGCCGGCGCCGTCGCCGTCATGGCGCTGCTGCTTTTTTACCAGCACCGCGAAAACATCGCCCGGCTCCTGGCCGGCACCGAGCCGACCATCGGCTCGGAAAACAAGGCGGGCTGATCCTTGGCGGCCCATCCAGCCGCCCTTCTTTCCGATGCGCAGCGTCTGGCCTGGCTGCGCCTCTTGCGCACCGACAATATCGGTCCGGTGACCTTTCGCCAGTTGCTCAACCGCTTCGGTTCGGCCGAAGCCGCCATCGAGGCCCTGCCGGCGCTGTCCCGGCGCAGCGGTCGGCCCCTGACCCCGCCCAGCCTCGCCGCCGCCGAGGATGAAATCGCCGGCCTTTCCCGCTATGGCGCGCGGCTCGTGGCCAGCGGCGAGCCCGATTACCCGCCCTTGCTGCGCTATATTGCCGCCGCGCCGCCGCTGCTCACCATGGCCGGCGGCGCCGGGCTCGACTGGCAGCGCACCGTCGGCCTGGTGGGCGCGCGCAACGCCTCCTCCGCCGGGCTCAAGCTGGCCCGGCTGCTGACCGCCGATCTGGGCGCGCGCGGCTATACCAGTGTTTCCGGCCTCGCCCGCGGCATCGATACCGCCGTCCACCGTGCCAGCCTTTCCACCGGCACCATCGCCGTGCTGGCCGGCGGGTTCGACCGCATCTATCCGGCCGAAAACATCCCCCTCGCCCACGATATTCTCGACAATGGCGGGGCGCTGCTCACCGAAATGCCGCTGGGCTGGGAGCCGCGCGCCCGCGATTTTCCCCGGCGCAACCGGCTCGTGTCCGGCCTCTCCCTCGGCATCGTCGTGGTCGAGGCGGCCAAGCGCAGCGGCTCGCTCATCACCGCCCGCCTGGCGCTGGAGCAGAACCGCGACGTCTTCGCCATTCCCGGCTCCCCGCTCGATCCGCGCGCCGAGGGCGGCAATGCCCTGATCCGCCAGGGCGCGCATCTGGTCACCTCGGCCGCCGACATCGTCGATGTCCTGGGCCATGCCGATCCGGCCCGCGCCAGCCTCTTCGAGCCCGACTGGCTCCCCGACAGCCTTCCCGACGACGCCCCGCCCGATGCCGACGCCCGTGCGCGCCTGCTCTCGCTCCTCAGCCCGACGCCGGTCGAGGCGGACGAGTTGATCCAGCAGTCCGGCCTTTCCGCCTCCGCCATGCAGATGTTGCTGCTCGAGCTTGATCTCTGTGGCCGCATCGAATGGTCCGGCGGCCAGATGGTCGCCCTGCGCTCGGTTTAGTTTCCGGCAACCTCCCCCCGTTGACACCGCCCCCCGCCTTCACCATGTTGCGCCACTCCTCTCGAAGCGTTGCGGAACGGGTTGTCCATGAAGGTCGTCGTCGTTGAAAGTCCGGCTAAAGCCAAGACAATCAACAAATATCTCGGCAAGGATTATGAAGTCCTGGCCTCATTCGGCCATGTGCGCGATCTGCCGGCCAAGGATGGTTCGGTGCGTCCCGACGAGGATTTCGCCATGTCCTGGGAGGTCGACACGGCCTCGCGCAAGCGCCTTTCCGACATTGCCGGCGCGCTCAAGGGCGCCGACGGGCTGATCCTGGCCACCGACCCCGACCGCGAGGGCGAGGCCATTTCCTGGCACGTGCTCGACGTGCTGCGCCAGAAGAAGGCGCTGAAGAAAGATACCCCGGTCCAGCGCGTCGTCTTCAACGCCATCACCAAGGATGCCGTCACCGCCGCCATGGCCAAGCCGCGCGACATCGACATGCCGCTGGTCGATGCCTACCTGGCCCGCCGGGCGCTGGATTATCTCGTCGGCTTCACCCTCTCGCCCATTCTCTGGCGCAAGCTGCCCGGCTCGCGCTCGGCCGGCCGTGTGCAATCGGTGGCGCTGCGCCTCGTCTCCGACCGCGAGGCCGAGATCGAAAAATTCCGCCCCGAGGAATACTGGTCGCTCGAGGCCAGCCTCAGCCAGGGCGGCAAGAGCTTCCTCGCCCGCCTCTTCTCCGTCGACGGCAAGAAGACCGACAAGCTCGACATCAAGACCGGCGAAGACGCCGCCGCGCTCAAGCACCTCGTCGAATCGGGCCGCTTCAACGTGTCGTCGGTGGAAAAAAAGCCGACCAAGCGTAATCCCTACGCTCCCTTCACCACCTCTTCATTGCAGCAGGACGCCTCCTCGCGCCTGGGCCTGTCGCCCAGCCGCACCATGCAGATCGCCCAGCGCCTCTATGAAGACGGGCTCATCACCTATATGCGAACCGACGCGGTGCAGATGGCCCCCGAGGGCATCGCCATGGCCCGCTCGGTGATCGGCAAATATTTCGGCGACGAATTCCTTCCCGAAAAGCCGCGCCTCTACCAGACCAAGGCCAAGAACGCCCAGGAGGCCCACGAGGCCATCCGCCCCACCGACATGTTCAAGCGGCCCGAAAGCCTCAATCTCGATGCCGACCAGGCCCGTCTCTACGGCCTCATCTGGCGCCGGACCCTGGCCAGTCAGATGAAGTCGGCCGAGATCGACCGCACCACCGTCGACATCGCCGTCAACGTGCCCGGCCGCGCCGTCGAATTGCGCGCCGTCGGCTCCGTCGTCACCTTCCCCGGTTTTCTCAAGCTTTATGGCGTCGAGGCCAAATCCGACGAGGAAACCGAGGACGAGGACAGCCGCGAGCTGCCCCCGCTCGCCGTGGGCGACCAGCCGGCGCTGGAAAAAATCGAGATCGAGCAGCATTTCACCCAGCCGCCCAGCCGCTATACCGAGGCGAGCCTGATCAAAAAGATGGAAGAGCTGGGCATCGGTCGCCCCTCGACCTATGCGGCGACCCTGTCCACCCTCAAGGATCGCGACTATGTGCGCCTCGAAGGCAAGGCGCTGCATCCCGAGGATCGGGGCCGCATCGTCACCGCCTTCCTCGAAAATTTCTTCACCCGATATGTCGAATACGGCTTCACCGCCGGCCTTGAGGAGCAGCTGGACGAGATTTCCGACGGCAAGCTCGACTACAAGCAGGTGCTGCGCGATTTCTGGGCCGATTTCACCGGCAATGTCGAGGAAATCAAGGATCTGCGCGTGTCCGAGGTGCTCGACGCGCTCAACGAGGCGCTGGCCAGCCGCATCTTCCCCCCGCGCGAGGATGGGTCCGACCCGCGCCGCTGTCCCACCTGCGGCACCGGCATGCTCTCGCTCAAGCTGGGCAAGTTCGGCGCCTTCATCGGCTGCTCCAATTATCCCGAATGCAAGCACACCATGCAGCTCTCCGACGCCGCCTCCGGCCAGTCGGGGGAAGCCGCCCCCGGCGACGGCATCCTGGGCACCGACCCGGCGACGGGCGAGGAAGTCTTGCTCAAATCCGGTCGCTTCGGCCCCTATGTGCAACTGGGCGATGGCAAGGAGCCCAAGCGCTCCTCGCTGCCGCGCGGCTGGGACCCGGCGTCCCTGACGCTGGAAAAGGCCCTGCAACTGCTCTCGCTGCCGCGCGAGGTGGGCCTGCACCCCGAAACCGGCCTGCCCATTTCCGCCGGCATCGGCCGCTACGGCCCCTTCGTGCTGCATGACGGCAAATATGCCAATTTGCCCGATGTGGAAGAGGTGTTCACCGTCGGGATCAACCGCGCCGTCGATCTCATCGCCCAGAAGGCCGCCGGCGGCTTCAAGCGCGGCGGGAGTGCCGCCGTCGCCGCCATCCAGACCTTCGAGCACGACGATGGCCCCATCACCGTGCGCCCCGGTCGCTACGGGCCCTATGTCAACCAGGGCAAGGTCAACGCCACCATTCCCAAGGACGTCAAGCCCGAGGACGTGACGCTGGAGCAGGCCCTGGCGCTGATCGCCGCCAAGGCCGGCGCCGCGCCGAAGAAGAAGGCCGCGGCCAAAAAACCCGCCGCCAGGAAGCCGGCGGCAAAAAAGGCTCCGGCCAAAAAGCCCGCCGCCAGGAAAGCGCCGGCCAAGGCCGCCGAATGACAAAAAACCCCGGCACGAGGGCCGGGGGAGTTGGGTCAGGAAAAAGACGGGGCGAGCGCCACCTGAGCAGCGCTCAAGCCCCTGCGGCGCGGTCGTTTCCGGCACGCGCCGCTGTCGCCATCATGGCCATATCGTCCCCGAAGGCCATGGGCATTTGGTCGCACGGCCCAAAGGCTCAGGCCTGAGCCGGCGCCTCTGCCATATATGCCGGAGGTTCCATGCCTTTCTCGCCATCGGGCGCCGCGAAGAGATGATCGGGGTCTCGTCTGGGCGAAGTATAGCTTGTCAGACACCATGGACAGCGAACAGCGGCGCGCGGCCGGGGTCCGTGGCATGACTGACAGAGCCTGAGGGCGGGCATGGTATGAACCTCCTTGCCGTCCATTCCATCGATGGATCGGCACAAATCGTTGATGTTGCGGAACGAGCTTTGCGCTCCCCACCAACATGGCCATCATTTCAGGCTTTTCAATGGCTTGTTGCCGCCCCTGCGGCATTAAGGCCCAAGACCTTAGTCGGGCTTGACGGCGCCTGGAGCGTTTCCAGCAAAAGTGGAAACGGTTTTGCGGTTCGGAAACGCGATAA
>NZ_JAUCDN010000219.1:0-5622 GCF_034675085.1 Devosia sp. | reverse complement strand
GGTACAGGCGCCGAGAGGCCTCGTGGCGGAGTGGTTACGCAGCGGATTGCAAATCCGTGTACTCCGGTTCGATTCCGGACGAGGCCTCCAGCTTTCCGCTACATTAAATAACTGACAGAAACGCGCCATTTTTGGCGGTGTGGCCTTTGCCCATCTTGCCAGCGCGGTGGAGCGCCTATATTCACGTCCGTCATATGAACGGGACTGTCGGGGGCATTCTGATGGTGGATTTCGAGCGTGCGCGGGCGCATATGGTGGATAACCAGCTGCGGACCTCGGGCGTTTTCGATCGGCGGGTTCTGGCGCGCATGCGCGTCGTGCCGCGGGAAATTTTCGTGCCCGTGGCACGTCGCGCCTTGGCGTATATCGATGACTTCCAATGGCTCGGGAGTCCCGCCAAGCGCCGTTTCATGGCCTCGCCAGCCATTCTTGGGCGGCTCTTGCAACTGGCTGATATTTTGGAATCCGACAGTGTGCTGCATGTCGGCGCGGGCACCGGTTATGGCCCGGCGCTGCTGGCCGGCCTTGCTGAAGAGGTCACGGGCCTGGAGGCCGATGCGGCGCTGGCGGCCGAGGCCAATGCGCATCTGACCGCGCTCGGTCTGGACAATGCTCGCGTGATTGCCGGCGATGCAGGGGCCTTGGGCAGGGCGCGCTTCGACGTGATCATTGTCGAGGGCATGGTCGACAGCGTGCCGCAGGCCCTCCTTGCGGCGCTCAATGACGGTGGGCGGCTCGTTGCGCCGGTTCGCAGCGGCGGTGTGGGTATCGCCAATATATTCGTCAAGGCCGAGGGAAAAGTCACGGCGCGGCAAGAATTCGATGTCAACCTGCCAGCGCTCTTTGCTGCGCCGGCGGCGGAAAGCTTCGTCTTCTGATCTGAATTGCGCCCCGGTGTTGCTCATTGAGCACTTGGGCGCATTTTTCATGGTATGAGCAGGGATGTGATGCGCTCGCCGGTTGTGCGCCTTGTGTCCCGCGCTTAAAGTTTAGTAATCTTGGAGGCGGGCTTATGGGCTTTCGCAATAATTTGGTAGCCAGCCTTTTGGCCTTGGGTCTCGCTATTCCAGCCGCGGGCGGCGCGCAGGCCCAGTCCATCACCCAGGCCCTCACCAATGCCTATGAGCATGCTCCCGACCTGCAGGCCGCGTTGTTGAGCGCCAAGGCTTCCGCAGAAAACATTGCCCTTGCCCAGGCTGCCAAGCGCCCTGTGATCGGCGCTTCGCTTGGTGGCAGCTATGATTTCAGCATGGCTACCAACAATCAGTGGAGCGACAGCGAGACCTGGACGGCGGGCCTATCCTATCGCCAGAATATCTTCGACAGCTTCAAGACCGAAGCGCAGATCGAGGGCGCCAGGGCCGCCGCGGAAGCGGCGGAATACCAGATCCGCAATACCGAGCAGAACGTGCTGCTCGAAGTGGTCAAGGCCTATATGTCCGTGCTGAGCGACCGCCAGATGGTGGCGCTGCGCCAGGAGAATATGGCGTTTTTCCGCGCCCAGTTGCAGTCGGCCAGGGACCGGCTGGAAGTGGGCGAGGGCACACGCATCGATGTGGCCCAGGCCGAGGCGCGGCTGGCTCAGGGGGAGGCCACCTATCGGGCGGCCCAGAGCAGCCTCGAGATCAGCCAGGCGACTTTCCAGCGTTATGTCGGGGCCGTGCCGGGCAATCTCGATGCCGGACACAATTTCGCCCGCCTCATTCCCGCTAGCCTCCAGGCCGCTATTTCCGAGGCCGAAATCGGCCACCCGGCCATCATGCTGTCCAAGGCGGCCATTCGCGCCGCCCAGGCTGGCGTCGACGCCGCCCAGGCCGCTGGCGGCCCCAGCGCCTCCCTTACCGGCAGCTTGGGTACCTCCTACAACACGGTGCGCGGCGGCAGCGGCCTCAACGGCAGCCTGGGTTTCTCCTTCACCGTCCCGCTCTATTCAGGCGGCTCCATCGGGGCCAGCGTGCGCAAGGCCAATATCGAGCAGATTAAATCCGAGGTGGACGCCATGTCCGCCTATGACCAGGTGCGCGCCGCCGTAATCGCGGCCTGGGCCGGCATCCAGAGCGCCGATGCGCAGATTTCGGCCACCAATGCCAGCGTCTCGGCCAGCCGCACCGTGCTCGATGGCGTGGTGCAGGAACGCGACCTCGGCAGCCGCACCACGCTGGACGTTCTCAATGCGCAGGCCGACCTGACCACGGCGCGCGAAAGCTACATCACCGCCTCGTCCAACAAGGTGGTGGCGACCTTCTCGCTGCTGGCCGCCATGGGACGCCTGACCGCCGCCGATCTTGGTCTCAATGTCGAAATCAAGTCCGCCGCCCGCTACACCCAGGCGGTCGAGGATGTGTGGCAGGAACTGCGTTCGGTCGCCGAATAAGCCGAAGCCGATACTTACAAAGCTTTCATTGCCCGGCTCGTCCGGGCAATTCTTTTTGAGAGTGCTGCAAGTTTTAGTGGAAGATCCATATCTCTGCCTCCTCGGTGATTCCTAATCGAGGCAGGCGCGGTTAAGGTGTTGCTAACGAATCAGGTCGGTCGCAATGGCGGAGGCCGCAAGCTGATACGGGCGCGCACGAGTAAGAGGCACTTATGAACAAGCCGGCACCCAAGGAACCCTCGATGGACGAAATCCTGTCGTCCATTCGACAGATCATCGCCGACGACGATGCAGCCGGCGCGCCGCGCCGCCCCGCCATCCAGGCTGCGCCGCCCCCGATGCAGGCGGCGCCTGCCCGCTCACTGGGCAATGCCGCCGACGCCGATCTGTCCAGCATGCTCGAGGATATCGAGCCACTGGCGCTCTCGCCGTCCCAGATCGTGGACAAGGGTGAGGATGACGACGCGGTAGGCTTCAGTTTCGATTCGATTCTGGCCGACACCGAAACGGGCAAGGCTTCCGCCGCCGAGGCCCCGGCCATGGTCGACCCGGACGATATCTCCTTTGATATCGCGGAGCCCGAACCCGAGCCGGAGGAAGAATTGCCGGCCTTCGATCCGCCGCCGATGACCTTCTCCGCTCCCGAGCCCGAGCCGGCTCCTCAGCCTGCGCCCTTCGTCGAGGTTGAGCCCGAGCAGGAGGCGGAGCCGGTTTTTGCTCCCCAGGCCAGCATTGCCGAGGCCGCGCCGCTTCCCGATCCGATGCTGACCAGCGACATGGCCGACCAGTTGCTTGAGCCGGCCACCCGTGCGGCGGTGCGCGGCTCGATGACCCGGCTTAAGGGCATGGGTATCGGAAACCCGGGCGCCACCATCGAATCGCTTATGCGCGACATGCTGCGCCCCATGCTCAAGGAGTGGCTGGACGAGAACCTCCCTGCCGTGGTCGAGCGCCTCGTGGAAAAGGAAATCGCCCGTATTTCGCGCGGCGAGTGATCTCCCGTTGATGCGGGGCTCGACTTCCAGTTGACCCCGCATTCCGCATTTGCTTGAAGTCAGCCAGTTTTCCTTTCGCCCCGCCAGGCCCCGCGCCCTGGCGGGTGCGTGCCGTTGTGAGTGACCCCATGCTTGAAAAAACCTATGAGCCCGGCGCTGTCGAAACCCGCATCTATGCCGATTGGCTCAAGGTAAATGCCTTTGCGGCCGGCGCAGGGGCTGTTCCGGGGGCGGAAACCTTCACCATCGTCATTCCGCCGCCCAATGTGACCGGCTCGCTTCACATCGGCCATGCCCTCAACAACACGATCCAGGACATCCTGGTGCGTTTCAACCGCATGCTGAAAAAGGACGTGCTCTGGCAGCCGGGCACGGACCATGCCGGCATCGCCACGCAGATGATCGTCGAGCGTCAGTTGATGGAGCGCCAGCAGCCGGGCCGCCGCGAGATGGGCCGTGAGAAATTCATTGAACGCGTCTGGGAGTGGAAGGCCGAAAGCGGCGGCACCATCATGAACCAGCTCAAGCGCCTGGGCGCTTCGGCCGATTTTTCGCGCGAGCGCTTCACCATGGGCGAGCGCGGTGTTGCCGACGACCAGATGGTGCGCGCGGTCACCAAGGTTTTCGTCGAGCTGCACCAGCGTGGACTCATCTATCGCGCCAAGCGGCTGGTGAACTGGCACCCGGTGCTGGAGACCGCCATTTCCGACCTCGAGGTCGAAAATATCGAGGTCAAGGGCCATATGTGGCACTTGCGCTATCCGCTGGCCGATGGCGTTACCTATCAATTCCCCATTGCCCATGACGACGAAGGCAAGCCCACCGAGTGGGAAACCCGGGACTATGTCGTCGTCGCCACCACTCGTCCCGAGACCATGCTGGGTGATAGCGGCGTTGCAGTTCACCCCGAAGACGAGCGTTATGCTTCCCTGATTGGCAAGTATATCGCACTGCCGCTGGTGGGGCGCCGCATTCCCATCGTTGCCGACGCCTATGCCGATCCGGCTTTGGGCACGGGCGCGGTCAAGATTACGCCCGCCCATGATTTCAACGACTTCGAGGTCGGGGCCCGCCACGATCTCGAGCAGATCAACGTCTTCACCACGCGTGGCGCCATCGTCGATGATGCCTTCGTGCCGGAAAAATATCGCGGCCTCGACCGCTTCGAGGCCCGCAAGGCCATCGTCGCCGACCTCGCGGCGCTGGCTGAAGAAAACCCCGCCCGCGGCCTCGACCATATCGAAGACAAGAAGATCATGGTTCCCCATGATGAAAAATCCAAGCTGGTGGTCATCGAGCCGTTTCTCACCGACCAGTGGTGGGTGAAGGCCGACGTGATGGCCCAGCCGGCACTAGCCTCAGTGCGAGAAGGGCGCACCAAGTTCGTGCCCCAGCAATACGAAAATACCTATTTTGCCTGGCTGGAGAACATCAAGCCCTGGTGCATTTCGCGCCAGCTCTGGTGGGGGCACCAGATTCCGGCCTGGTACGGCCCGGGCAACGAGGCCTTCGTCGCCTATGACGAGGTCGAGGCACAGGCGCTGGCCGATGCCCATTACGGCAAACCCGTTGCCCTGACGCGCGATCCTGATGTGCTCGACACCTGGTTTTCGTCCGCCCTCTGGCCATTCTCGACCCTGGGCTGGCCCGACGATACGGCCGAATTGCGCCGCTATTATCCCACTGACGTGTTGGTGACGGGCTTCGACATCATCTTCTTCTGGGTCGCCCGCATGATGATGATGGGGCTCGAATTCCTCAAGGAAGAGCCGTTCCATACGGTTTACATGCATGCCCTGGTCCGCGACGAGAAGGGCCAGAAGATGAGCAAGACCAAGGGGAATGTCATCGACCCGCTTCAGCTCATCGACCAGTATGGGGCGGACGCTACCCGCTTCACCTTGGCCGCCATGGCCGCGCAGGGGCGCGATCTGAAGCTCTCCATTCAGCGGGTGGAAGGCTATCGAAATTTCGTCACCAAGCTCTGGAATGCCGCGCGCTTTCTGGAGATGAACGAATGTCGCCGCGTAGAGGGCTTCGATCCGCGCGACAACCGCCTGCCGCTCAACCGCTGGATCGTTGGCGCCACCGCGCGCGCCGCCGCCGCCGTGACGCAGGCCATCGTGGATTACAAGTTCAACGAAGCGGCCAATGCCGCCTATGATTTTGTCTGGGGCACCTTTTGCGACTGGTATGTCGAATTCGCCAAGCCGGTCTTCAATGGTGAGGACGAGGCCGCCAAAGCTGAAACCC
>NZ_JAUCDN010000218.1:0-5646 GCF_034675085.1 Devosia sp. | reverse complement strand
AGGGCAAGGGAGAGGCGGCTCGATTTTTTCATGTAACTTTTATTGTTACATTTGTTTTGCCTGTCAAGCAGGCTCATGCAATCGCCTCGCAGCTCCTTTAGAACAATCTTACGATATATCTTGAAATCGCCATAAACGGTGGCAATATGGGGATAACGACAGTTTATGATATATCGGAGATATGATTATGCGTGATTATTGGAAGGGTGGCGAACCCAATTGGCGCCGGCTCGAAGCCATGGCCCGCCGCAAATGGGCGCGTTTCGCCGCTGGCGCCGAAGGCGGCGAGGGCTGGCAGAATATGGGCGGTGGCCTGCGCATCGGGCGCATGCTCGCCTCGGGCGATCTGCGGCTGGTGGCGCTCTACCTCATCGAGCAGCAGCCGCGCCACGGCTATGACATCATCAAGGCGGTCGAGGAGAAATCCGCCGGCTTCTACGTGCCCAGCCCCGGCGTCATCTACCCGGCCCTGACCTTTCTGGAGGAAGCCGGCTACGTGACGTCCCAGGCCGATGGCAACAAGAAGCTCTATGCCATCACCGACGAGGGTCGGGAGCACCTGGCCACGAATCGCAAGGCCATCGAGACCACCCTGGATTTCCTCGCCCGCGCCGGCGAGCAGATGCACCGCTTCCGCGACTTCGCCCAGAGCGACTGGTTCGGCGGCGACGAGCAGGGTCCCGGTTCCGACCATCCCGGCGCCGGGCGCGGTCATGGCCCGCGTCCCGACCGCGATCTCAAGGATGTGGTGCCCGAGCTCAACGAGGCCCGCAAGGCGCTCAAATCCGCCTTGCGCAAGGCGCGCCATGCCGGCGAGGACGCCCAGCACGAGGCGGCGGCCATCCTGCGCGAGGCCGCCAGCCGTCTCGAAGCCCTGGGCGAGGACGAGATCGACATCTGATCTTGCCGAAAGGCGAGGGAAACGCTTCCGTGCCGCTAACTAACATGTTAGTAGGGAGGCATGCAGCAAGCCCTTCTCTCCTCCGTCCAGCCCCGCGCCGCCACCCCTGACCGGCAGGCGGCCGGTGAAAAAGTCGCCGCCCGCCTGCGCGGGCGGCTGCGTGGCCAGATCCATACCGATCCGTTGATGACCTATGCCTGGAGCGGCGATGCCAGTTCCTACCGGCTGATCCCGGCCGTGGTGGTGTTCATCAATACAGAGGACGAGGTGCGCGCCGTGTTCGAGGCGGCCCGCGCCGAGGGGCTGCCCATCACCTTCCGCGCCGCCGGCACCTCGCTATCCGGCCAGGCGGTGACCGATGGGGTGCTGGCCGTTCTTGGCGATGGCTGGCGCAAGCTCGACATCCACCCCGGCGCCGACCGGGTGACGCTGGGGCCCGCCATCATCGTCGCCCAGGCCAACAAGGCGCTCAAGCCCTTCAACAAGAAGCTCGGTCCCGATCCCGCCAGCCAGGCCACCGCCAAGATCGGCGGCGTGGTCAACAACAATTCCTCCGGCATGTGCTGCGGGGTGGCCCACAACACCTATCACACCATGGCGCGGCTGCGCCTGGTTCTGGCCGATGGCACCATGCTCGACAGCGGCGATCCGGCCTCCTGCGCCGCCTTCCGCCAGAGCCACAAATCCCTGCTCGACGGCCTGCACGATCTGCACCACCAGGTGATGGACGATGCTGAGCTGACCGCGCTCATCCGCCACAAATATCGCATCAAGAATACGGTGGGCTATTCGCTCAACGCCCTGGTCGACTTCCATGACCCGCTCGATATCCTCATCCACCTGATGGTGGGCTCGGAAGGCACCTTGGGTTTCGTCTCCGAGGTCACCTACAACACCATTCCCGAGCATCCCTTCAAGGCCACCGGCCTCATCCCCTTTCCCGATCCGCAATCGGCCGGCCGCGCCATTATCGAAATGGCCAATGGCGGGGTGCAGGTCACCACCGGCATCACCGCCGCCGAATATATCGAGCGCCGCGCCCTGGCCACGGTGGAGCATCTGGCGCCCATGGCCCCGCTCCTGCCCTGGCTCACGGAAAATTCTCCCGCCGTGCTCATCGACGTCACTGCCCCCGATGCGGAAACGCTTGAAAGCGAGGTGAAAAAGGCCGAGGCCCTGCTCGCCCGCCACGGCGCCACCCAGATCGATCTGTCCACCGACGAGGCGCGCAGCCACGCGCTCTGGGATATCCGCAAGGGCTTTTTCGCCTCCGCCGGCGCCGCCCGCCCCAAGGGCAGCATCATGCTAACCGAGGACGTGGCCGCCCCCATCGAGCGGCTGGCCGATTTCGTCGTCGATCTGCGCGCCATGCTCGACGATCATGGCTATCCCGATGCGGTGATCTTCGGCCATGCCCTGGCCGGCAATCTGCACTTCCAGATGGGCGACGATTTCCTCCTGCCTGAATCGGCGGGCAAATTCGACCGCTTCTCCAAAGCGTTGAGCGATCTGGTCTCGGTGCGCTATGGCGGCTCGCTCAAGGCCGAGCACGGCACCGGCCGCGCCATCGCCCCCTTTGTCGAGGCGGAATGGGGCGCCAAGGCCTATGGGCTGATGCGCGCCATCAAGGCGCTGTTCGATCCCGAGGGCCTGCTCAATCCCGGCGTGCTGCTCAATGACGACGCCAATATCCACGTCAAGAATCTCAAGACCATGCCGCAGGCCGACGAGCTGGTCGATCTGTGCATCGAGTGCGGCTTTTGCGAGCCGGCCTGCCCCAGCCATCACATGACGCTCACCCCGCGCCAGCGCATCGCCGTCACCCGCGAGCGCGAGCGCCTGCGCAGCACCGGCGAGGACCCGGAGCGCCTGCGCCGGCTCGATGACGATTTCGCCTATGCCGGGCTCGACACCTGCGCCGCCTGCAATCTCTGCTCCCTGCGCTGCCCGGTCGGCATCGAAACCGGCACCATGATTATCGGCCAGCGCGCCCGTCGGCGCGGCGCCATGGCCGAATCCGTCGCCGGTTTTGCCGCCGATCATTTGGGAGCCGTCGAACGCACCATGCGCGCCGGGCTGGGCCTTGCCGATGCGGCCCGCGCCGTCATTCCCGCCCCGGCCCTCGAAGCGGTTACGGAAACGGCGCGCCGGGTCACCGGCGGGCGCGTGCCGCGCCTCTCCCGCGCGCTCCATCGCGGCCCCGGCGCGCCCAAGGCGCGCGAAACCCGGCAGGATCCGCGCCGCACCGGCTTTCCGGTGCCCATCGCCCAGACCGGCCGTCCTGCGGTGGTTTATTTCCCTGCCTGCCCCAGCCGGCTCTTCGGCACGCCCAAAACCGAGCATGACCTGCTCTCCGGCCCCGATGCGCTCGTAACCCTTCTGGAGCGGGCAGGCTATGACGTCATAATACCCGAAAACCTCACCGGCCAGTGCTGTGGCCAGCCCTTCCAGTCCAAGGGCTTTCCCGAGGCGGCGGCGCTCACGGGCTCGGCGCTGTCGCGCGAGCTTTCGGCGCTCTCCGATGCCGGCCGGCTCAGCGTGGTCACCGACGCCTCCACCTGCGCCAAGCATCTGCGCGATTTTCCCGGCGATGCCCCGGTGCTCGATTCGGCCATCTTCCTATCCGCGCATGTGCTGCCCCGGCTGACCCTCACCCGCAAGCTGCCGGTGGTCGCGGTGCATCACAATTGCTCGGCCCAGCGCCTCGCCGAACAGCCGGCGACCGAAAGCATCGCGGCGGCCTGCGCCGAGCGTGTCGCGCTGCTCTCCTCGGTCACCTGCTGCGGCTATGCCGGCGACAAGGGCCTGTTCACCCCCGAGCTCAATGCCCATGCCACCCGCTTCGTCGCGGGGGATATTCCCCCCGATTGCACGCTGGGCGTCTCGACCGTCTCCACCTGTGCGTCTGGGCTCAGCGAACATGCGGGGGTGCCGTTCGTGGGACTGGCGAGCCTGCTGGAATGGGCGAGCCGGCCGCTATCGTAAGGCCCATTCACCCCAGGGACCGGGTGAGGGGGCCTTTGCTTGCGCTACAGGCATCAGCCCGCTACTGAACCGCCAGCAAGCCCCGGACGATCATGACCATCACCGCCACCATTTCCAGCCTCGGCCACAAGGGCGAGGGCATCGTCGAAATCGACGGGCGTAAAATCTTCGTGCCGCTGGCGCTGCCGGGCGAAACCGTGCGGCTTGATGTTGAAGGCGATCGCGGCGGGCTTGTCGAGGTCCTGGCGCCCTCGCCCGAGCGCATCGATCCCTTCTGCCGCCATTTCGGCGCCTGCGGCGGCTGCCAGCTCCAGCACCTGTCCGGTCCCGCCTATGAGGCGTTCAAGATCGCGCTGGTGGAAACGCCGCTGCTCCTTGCCGGTATTAAAGCCAGTGTGTCCCGCTTCATTCCCGCCGGCGGCACCGGCCGCCGCCGCGCCACCCTGCATGCGCGGCGCGAGGGAGCCGGCTATATGCGGCTCAAAAGCCACCAGGTGCATGACCTGGATGCCTGCCCCATTCTCGATCCCGCGCTCAGCCGAGCGCCCGCTATCGCCCGCGCCATCGGGACCGCGCTGGGCGAGGCCGATGTCAGCTTCACCGCCACCCTGAGCGGGCTCGATGTCGCCATCCGCACCGCCCGAAAACAGGCGCGACCGGAAAAACTTGTCCCCCTGGCCACCCGCTTCGGCCTCGCCCGGCTGGCGCTCAATGGCGAAATGGTGCTGCAGGCCCAGGCGCCGCTGGTGGAGATGGGCCGCGCCCGGGTGGAGCTGCCCATCGGCAGTTTCCTCCAGGCCACCGCCGCCGCCGAAGAGGCGCTGGCCGCCTATGTGCTCGCGGCGGTGGAGCCGGCCCGCTCGGTGGCCGATCTGTTTTGCGGCGTCGGCCCCTTCGCGCTGCGGCTGGCCGAAAAGCGACCGGTCTTTGCCGCTGACAGCGACCGCAATGCCGTTGCCGCGCTCGACCGGGCGAGGCGCTTCGCCAAGGGGCTCAAGCCGATCACCGCCAAGGCACGCGATCTCTTCCGCGATCCCCTCACCCGTTTCGAGCTGGATTACGATGCCGTCGTGCTCGATCCGCCCCGCGCCGGGGCCGAGGCGCAGACGCGCGAGCTGGCCCTGTCCGGGGTCAAGACCATCGTCATGATCGCCTGTGACGCAAGCAGTTTTGCCCGCGACGCCGCCATCCTGACGGCCGCAGGCTATGGGCTCAGCGACCTCGTGGCCTTCGACCAGTTCGTCCAATCAACCCATGTGGAAATCGCTGCGACCTTCAAATCTCCATCAAATTGAACGCTTTTGCCCGCAACCCTGCCCCATTGCAGGCGTTTAAGCAGCGTCCATTTACAAACCTTGCCGGCGAGCGGAGGGCGCCGGCCGCCAAGGAGAATTCGATATGTTGGCTTGGAAATCCCTCGTGAGCGCCGGGGCGCTCGCACTTGCGCTCGTTTTGCCCGCGAGCGCCGCCGATAACGCGATCA
This sequence comes from Devosia sp., assembly GCF_034675085.1. Lineage (GTDB taxonomy): Bacteria > Pseudomonadota > Alphaproteobacteria > Rhizobiales > Devosiaceae > Devosia. Next base: position 277 of record NZ_JAUCDN010000218.1, on the reverse strand, counting down.
ATGGCCGCTGGATGGATGCCGAAGGCACCATGTTCACCTTTCGCCTCTGCGGCGACGGCACGACGCTGTGCGGCACGCTCAACGATATTCAGGGCGCCTCGCGCACCGAAAAGAACATGGCCTATGTCAACCAGCAGGTGGTGACCGCCGAGCAGGCCGCGCCTAACAAATGGAAGGGCACGGTCAATTACGGGGGCAGCCGGGCCGCTGCCACCGTCACCCAGACCGGCCCCGACACCATCGAGATCCAGGGCTGCCAATTGCTGATCCTGTGCGA
>NZ_JAUCDN010000217.1:0-5656 GCF_034675085.1 Devosia sp. | reverse complement strand
AAATCGCTCCAGCGCCGCATATCGAGGGCGTCGGCGACTTCGCGTGCCTTCCAGCACAGCGTGATGACCAGAGCCAATACGATTAAGGTTGCCATGCTCGCTTCCCGTCTGGGCCACACTTTCCGGCGCCCGCGGTAAAATCAGCTTAGAGCAATTATAATTCAATGAAAGCGAATATTATTCGTCACATAATGCAGAATTAATGCACTGAATGCAGGCGCTGATGCTGTTGTGGGCTTGGACGGCTGAGCACGAAAATCGCGCAAGCCGCCAGAATGGCGGCGACCAGCAGGCGCAGGGTCAGAGCCACATCCGCCGTCATCAGGAAGAAACCGTAGCTTGCCGCCATGGCGATCACGGCCACGATCTTGGCTCGGGTGGAAATGGCCCCCGACCGGCGCCAGTCGCGCAAGGGCGGGCCGAACCGGGGATGGTCGAGCAGCCAGGCTTCGAGGCGGGGGACCGAGCGGGAAAAGCAGGCGGCTGCAGCCAGCAGGAAGGGCGTGGTCGGCAGGAGCGGGAGCACGATGCCGATCAGGCCCAGCGCCAGCAGCACGAAGCCCGCCAGGGTGAGAAGGTGGCGCTTGGCCGTGCTCATGCGGGAAAGTCCTTTTCCATCAGCCGCAGATCCTCGGCGCCGCGTAATGCGTGCTCGGCGATATCCTCGAAAAGATGCGCCAGCTCGGCGAAGACGCTGCGGTCCGCCTCGCGCCAACTGATCTCCTCGAGCTCGGCAAGCAGATCCACCAGTGCGGCGATGGCGGCGCGGTGCTGGCGCGAGGAGAGCAGGTGCCGGCGCGTCTCGCGCTGCTGCTCCATTTCGATGAAGCGCTGCAAGGCGTCGTTGACGCGCTGGCGGCAGTCGCAATCGAGCGCCACCGTGCCGATGATGCCGCGAATGCGGTTGACGAAGGCATCGGAACCACCGGGCCTGGGATGGCGCTGAGGCATGTTCATGCCGCGATCCATTCCATGCCGGCCCGGCCGTGCAGGAACCCATTGGCATAGGGAGCACCGGCGTAGACGCCTTGCAGGCGCTCGACCGCCTCGCCCGGCTCCAAAAGGCCATCGCGGGTTTCGGCATAAATCTGGGCAACCGCGACCATGTCGCAAACCTGCGGGGAAAGGCGCAGATGGGTCACTCCCATGCCCGCCAGTTCGGGCAGGTCGGCCAGCAGCACCTGGCAATGGCGCGACATGGTCTGCACGCCGTTGACGGTGAGGAAAGGCTGGCCATCGAGCGTGTCGACATCAAGCCCGTCCGGCTCCTCGCCGCAGACGAACTGACAATTGTCCTTGCTGTGGCCCTTGGCCCGGGCATGAGCGCAGCGGGCGGAAATGGCCAGCGGCAGGCGGCCAAAGGCGAAGATCTCGTATTCGATTTCCGGCGCGCCGGCGATGATGGCGGCGATCGATGCGGCGGGCAGCTCGGGGCCCAGGCAGATGCGCGTGGCGCCGCGTTTCGCCAAAAGGCGGGCGGTGGCGCCGTTATAGACATTGACGAATGGGCCCACCAGATGCGGCCGCCCCGAGAGCAGCCGCAGCGCGGACAGATCGTTGGCCTCGACCAGCGCTTCGGAAGCGGCAAGCTGGCGGGTAGCCTTGGCTTCGCGCTCCTGGGTCACCAGCGCCAGGCTGGCCAGCGCCACCGATTTGCCGGCATCGGTCAGCCGCTGCACCACCGCGTCGAGGAAGGGCCGGGTGAAATGGTCACGCTTGGAGCAGACCACTTCACCCAGCGTTACCGCATCGACATGCCCCGACTCAGCGATGCGGTAATAGAAATCGCGCCATTTTTCGCCGTCCCAGAGATAGGGAACCGGACCCATGGTGATCTTGAGCGATTTTGGATCAGCCATGGGTCAGCGCCACTTCTTCTCATAGGCGCCGGCGGTGGTGCGCTGGCCTTCGCTCAGCCGGCGCAATTGGGCGAGATGGGCCTGCCGCTCTTCGGGCGGAGCCGAAAGGGCGTGGCGCAGGCGCGAAACGACTTCGGCCACATAGGCCTTGCCGCGTTGGCGGCCTTCGATCTTGAGGGCGGTGACGCCGGCGGCGCGCAGCGCGTCGAGCTGGTCCATGACATCCAAGCTCACCGGATCCTCGAAGGCGTAGGCGGCGGACTCGGCGATGTGGAAGCGCCCCTTGCACAGTGTGGGATAGCCCGCCGCCTCGCCCTCGCCGAAGCGGTTGATGGTGAAGCCGGCCAGCTCGGACACCATGTCGCCGTCATCCTCGCGATAGCGCACATGGCTCGCGGGCGAGCAGACGCCCTGCATGTTGGGCGACTGGCCGGTGACATAGGAGGAGAGCGAGCAGCGCCCCTCGGCCATGACGCACAGCCCGCCAAAGGCAAAGACTTCCAGCTCGCAATCGACCTGGCGGGCGAGGGCGGCGATTTCGGCCACGGTCAGGACGCGCGGCAGCACCAGCCGTTTGGCGCCGAAGCTCTCGACCATGAAATTGACCGCGTCGGCATTGGCGGCCGATGCCTGTACCGAAACATGCAGGCGCTGGTCGGGATAGATGGTGGCGACATAGTCCATCAGCGCCATGTCGGCCAGGATCAGTGCATGGGCGCCGGCGGCCACGGCGTCGTCGGCAGCGCGATACCAGAGGTCTTCGGCCCCCGCGCGCATGAAGGTGTTGAGCGCCACATAGGTGTGCACATTGCGGGCGCGGCCATGGGCGACGGCCTCGCGCATTTCCTCGCGGCTGAAATTGAGGCCGGGGAAGTTGCGCGCATTGGTTTCGTCGCGGAACCCGCAATAGACCGCGTCGGCACCGGCCTCGACGGCTTCACGATAGGCGGCTGGGGTTCCGGCGGGGCAGATGAGTTCCATTTCTATACCAATCCCGCCAATGCCCGCTCGCGCAGCTTTTCGGCCAGTTGGCGGAAGGGACCGGCCAGCGGCCCGACCATGCCGGAAAGATCGGTGGGCAGATCGAAGCCGCAATCGTCCAGCCCGTTGCGCAGGGCCAGCATGGCCTCCATGTCGCCGGAAACGCCCAGGCTGCGGGAAAAGAACACCGCATCGCCATCGATCCGCCCCTCGAGCAGCGCCAGCAGCGTGAGCAGCGGCCCGGAAATCGAGGCTGCGGCTGGCGGCGCCTTGGCCTTGCGATAGACCTGGATGGTGCGGGCGGCGGGGTGGACGACGAAGCTCAGATCGAGATCGGCCGGGGTGAAGCGGAAAAGCTTGTCGGCGTGCTCGCCAAGCCGGTCGAAAAGGCCGGGATGCTGGGCCAGCGCCCGCGCGAAAACGGCCTGCACCACCTGCTGCACCACTGGCAGGGGCACGCGGTTGAGGCTCATCGATAAGGGGCGCGGCAGCAGCATCCGTCTCGTCCTGTGAACTGTGCTGAGGCCCAGATTACGGGGGTCGGAACGGCGCTGCTTTGATCCAGCGCAAGGAAGAACGTCATTGATCCGGGCTAAGGGTGGACCGCCATGTCACAGCCCCTCCTGCCTCTTCAGAAGCACCCCATAGCCGGCGATTTGCGGGCATTTCTCGAGCTTCTGGAGGAAAGGGGGCTGCTCCTGCGCATCGCCGCGCCGGTCAGCATCCGGTATGAATTGACCGAAATCCATCGCCGCACCCTGCATGCTCAGGGCCCCGCGCTGCTGATTGAACATCCGGTTCTGGACGATGGCAGCACGGGCGCCATGCCGGTTCTGGTCAATCTCTTTGGTACGGTGGAGCGCATCGCGCTGGCCATGGGGCTCGATGATGCCGATTTGCCGGCGCTGGGCGAGGCCATGGCCGAATTGCGCTTTCCCCAGCCGCCGCGCGATTTGCGCGCAGCCTGGGCGCGGCGCGACATGCTCAAGGCGGCGCTGTCTTTGCGCAGCCGTTTCGTGCGCAATCCAGCCTGCCAGCAGCAGGTGTGGCAGGGCGAGGAGATCGATCTGGGGCGATTGCCCATCCAGTGGTGCTGGCCCGGCGAGCCGGCCCCGCTCATCACCTGGCCGCTGGTCATCACGCGCGCGCCCGACGATCCGCAGGATATCAATGTCGGGATTTACCGCATGCAGGTTTTGGGGCGCGACCGGGCGATTCTGCGCTGGCTGCCCAGCCGAGGTGGGGCGCGCCACCACCGGCTCTGGCAGCGGCAGGGCCGCGACATGCCGGTGGCCGTCGCCATCGGCGCCGATCCGGCCAGCATTCTTTCTGCCGTCATGCCGCTGCCCGATGGCATGAGCGAGCTCTCCTTTGCCGGCGTGCTGCGGCGGCAGGCCAGCCGTTTGGCGCATGGGCTGAGCGTCGACCTGCCGATGCCGGCCGATAGCGAGATCGTGCTGGAGGGCAGCGTTTCGGCTACGGAAACCGCGCCGGAAGGGCCCTATGGCGACCATACCGGCTATTATAATTCGGTGGAGAGCTTTCCGGTGATGACGCTCTCGGCCATCACCGCGCGGCGCGAGCCGATCTATCTTTCCACCTATACCGGCCGGCCGCCGGATGAGCCCTCGCGGCTGGGCGAGGCGATGACGCCGCTTTTCGCGCCGCTGGCCAAGCGGCAATTTCCCGAGATCACCGATATCTGGCTGCCGCCCGAAGCCTGTTCCTATCGCGCCATGGTGGTGGCCATCGACAAGCGCTATCCGGGGCAGGCGCGGCGGGTGATGATGGGCCTGTGGTCCATGCTGCCGCAGTTCAGCTACACCAAGCTGATCATCGCCGTGGACGGCGACATCGACGTGAAAAGCTGGCCGGACGTGATCTGGGCGCTCTCCACCCGCTTCGACGCGAGCCGCGACCTGATGGTCGTGGAGAACACGCCGATCGACTATCTCGACTTCGCCTCGCCGAAATCCGGGCTCGGCGGTAAGCTCGGCCTCGACGCCACCATCAAGATCGGCACCGAGACGGAGCGCGAATGGGGCCGCGTGCTCGCCATGACGCCGGAAATCACCGCCCGCGTCGACGACCTGTGGGCCTGCCTCGGCCTCGAAGAGGCCGCGCCATGATCCGCGTCGCCGTCGGCATATCCGGCGCCTCGGGCGCGGCGCTCGGTATACGCATCGTCGAGCGGCTTGCGGCGCTGGCCGACGTCGAAATCCATCTCGTCGTCTCGGATGCGGCACGGCGCACGCTCGCGCTTGAATGCGATCCCGGCACGCTGGAACGCCTCGAAGCGCTCGTCCACCGCCGCCATCCGAACGGGGACATCGGTGCATCCATCGCCAGCGGCTCCTTTCCGGTCCACGGCATGATCGTCGCCCCCTGTTCCATGCAAACGCTTTCGGCCATCGCCACCGGCCGCACCGACACACTGCTTGCGCGCGCGGCCGATGTGCAGCTCAAGGAGCGCCGCCGGCTCGTGCTGCTTGCCCGCGAAACGCCGCTCCATCTCGGGCACCTGCGCAACATGTGCGCGGTCACAGAAATGGGCGCCATCGTCATGCCGCCCGTGCCGGCCTTCTACCACCGCCCGCAATCGGTCGCCGAGATCGTCGACCATCTCGCCGCCCGCGCGATAGACCTCCTCGCACTTCCCCACGCGCCTCTTGCAAAGGCATGGGAAGGCGCGCCGTAGGCCGCTATTTCGCCGGGGCCCGCAGGCCGCCGGCAATGACCACGAAGAGCAGCGGCACGAAGAAGACGCCGAGCACGGTCGCCGCGATCATCCCGCCCATGACGCCGATGCCGATGGC
>NZ_JAUCDN010000216.1:0-5678 GCF_034675085.1 Devosia sp. | reverse complement strand
TCGTCCGTGCGGCGCGCAAGGGCGTGATCGAGCGGCGGCTGGACCGCGACGCCATCGAGGACGCGGTGGCGGCGGGGGTGCTCAATCCGAACGAGGCCGGCATCATGCGCGAGGCGGATGCGGCCACCGACCGGGCCGTGCATGTGGATGATTTCGGCATGGATGTGCTGGGCAAGGCCGGGGCGTAGGCGGAGCAGGGGGGCGTCTGCGCCGCCCTTCCCCTCGGGGCGAACCAAACAAGAGGAGTGACCATGACCACGCATTGGCGCTTTGAGACCGACTTCGAAAAGATCGGCTGGCTGACCATGGATTCGCCGGGCGCGTCGGTGAATGTGCTGAGCCGGGACGCCATTGGCGAGCTGGAAGCGCTGGTGGAGCGCATCGAGGCCATGGCGGCGGCGGGGGACCTGGTCGGGGTGGCATTGCTCTCGGGCAAGCAGAGCGGCTTCATCGCGGGCGCCGATGTGTCGGAGTTCGACGGGATGAGCGAGCCGGAGGTTTTGCGCGAGGCGCTGGGGCGGGCGCATAAGCTTTTCGCGCGCATCGAGGCATTGAAGGTGCCGGTGGTGGCCGGCATTCACGGCTTCTGCCTGGGCGGCGGGCTGGAGCTGGCGCTGGCCTGCCACTATCGCATCGCCGTCAATGACGACAAGACCCGGATCGGCTTTCCCGAGGTCAATCTGGGCATCTTTCCCGGCTTTGGCGGCACCGGGCGCTCGATCCGCCAGGCGGGGCCGGTGGACGCCATGGGCATCATGCTCACCGGCAGGATGCTGCGGGCCGGCGCGGCGCGTGGGCTCAACCTGGTCGACAGGCTGGTGCGCCATCGCGACATGCTGGCCTGGGAGGCGCGCAAGGCGATCCTGCAAAAGCGGCGCAGCGTGGGCGCCGGCTTTTTCAAGCGGCTCATGGCGATGGGGCCGCTGCGGGCCCAGGTGGCGGGCAAGATGCGCGCCGAGGCCGGACGCAAGGCGCGGCCGGAGCACTATCCTGCCCCCTATGCGCTGATCGATCTGTTCGAGGAACATGGCAATGACTGGCGGGCGATGATCGCCGGGGAGGCGGAGCGCTTCGTGCCGCTGATGGGCGGGCCGACGGCGGGCAATCTGCGGCGGGTGTTCTTTGCGTCCGAAGCGCTGAAGAAGCAGGGCGCGAAGGGCGCAAAATTCGCCCGCGTGCATGTGATCGGGGCCGGGGTGATGGGCGGGGATATCGCCGCCTGGTGCGCCTATCGCGGCATGAGCGTCACCTTGCAGGATCTGGACATGGGCCGGATCGAGCCGGCGCTGAAGCGGGCGAAAAAGCTGTTCGAGAAGCGCTACAAGAAAAAGCGCGAGGTGGAGGCGGCGCTGCTGCGGCTGGAGGCCGACCCCGAGGGCAAGGGGGTGGGCCGGGCCGATGTCATCATCGAGGCGGTGGTGGAAAAGCTCGCGGTCAAGCAGGCCATTTTCAGCGAGCTGGAGGACAGGCTCAAGCCCGGCGCGCTTCTGGCCACCAACACCTCCTCGATTGAACTGGAGCGCATCGCCGAGGCGCTCAAGGACAAGGGGCGGCTGATCGGGCTGCATTTCTTCAACCCGGTGGCGCAATTGCCGCTGGTGGAGGTGATCCGCTCGACCTTCAATTCCGACGAGCAGGTGGGCAAGGGCGCCGCCTTCGCGCTGGCCATCGGCAAGTCGCCGGTGGTGGTCAAGTCCGCCCCCGGCTTTCTCGTCAACCGCGTGCTCATGCCCTATATGCTGGGCGCGGTGGAGCGGGTGGAGCGCGGGGAAAGCAAGGAGCTTCTCGACGCCGCCGCCATCGCCTTCGGCATGCCGATGGGGCCGATCGAGCTGATGGACACCGTAGGGCTGGATGTGGGCCGGTCGGTGGCCGAGGAACTGGGCCATTCCGTGCCGCCCGGAAGCCGTTTCGCCGCGCTGGTGGAGGCGGGAAAGCTCGGCCGCAAGAGCGGCGAGGGGTTTTACAAATGGGTGGACGGCAAGGCGCAAAAGGGCGAAGCGCCGCCCCATGAGGACCTCGCCGGGCTGGGGCGCGACCTGGTCAAGCCCCTGGTCGATATGACGGAACAGGTGGTGGCCGAGGGCGTCGTCGCCGATGCGGGGCTGGCCGATATCGGGGTGATCCTGGGCACGGGCTTCGCCCCGTTCCTGGGCGGCCCGCTCAAGGCGCGCGCGGATGGGAGGGCGTGATGATGGGGCCGAGACGGCTTGGTTCCGATGGTTCAGTCGACACCCTCTCCCTTGCGGGGAGGGATCAAGGATGCAGGGCGTTTAGCCCAGATATCGGGGCTTCCGCACCCCCTCCCAGCCTCCCCCATCAAGGGGGAGGTGCCGCCCGGTGGATGGGGCTCGCTGGAGGCAAAACCAAGAATTGCGATGGAGAGGCGAAATGAGCGAACTCAAGCGCGTGGCCATTGTCGGGTCGGCAAGGATTCCGTTCGCGCGGGGCTATACGGCCTATGGGGAGGAGACGAACCTGTCCATGCTGGGCACGGTGCTCAGGGGCCTGGCCGAGCGCCATGGGCTGAGGGGCGAGAAGGTGGACGAGGTGGTGGCCGGATCGGTCATCAAGCATAGCCGCGATTTCAACCTGGCGCGCGAGGCGCTGCTCGATGCTGGGCTCAGCCCGCGCACGCCGGGCACCACGATGCAGATCGCCTGCGGCACGAGCCTCCAGGCGGCGCTGATGCTGGCGGGCAAGATCGCCTCGGGCGAAATCGAAAGCGGCATCGCGGCGGGCGCGGACAGCGTGAGCGACAGCCCCATCGTCTTCGGCGACAAGATGCAGCACCGGCTGGTGGCCTTGAGCCGGGCGAAGAGTTTTGGCGACAGGCTCAAGGTGTTTCGCGGCTTTTCGCTCAAGGAATTGACCCCGGTCGCCCCTTCGGTCAACGAGCCGCGTACGGGGCTTTCGATGGGGCAGCATTGCGAACGCATGGCGCGGCAATGGGCAATCGGGCGCGCGGAGCAGGACGGATTGGCGCTGGCCAGCCATCAGCATGCCGGCGCCGCCTATGACGAGGGGTTTCATGACGATTTGCTGGTGCCCTGCGCCGGACTGGTGCGCGACAACAATGTGCGGGGCGACACGAGCCTGGACAAGCTCGGAGCGCTCAAGCCCTCCTTCGACAAGAAATCCGGCCACGGCACGCTGACGGCGGGCAATTCCACCCCGCTCACCGATGGGGCGGCGGGGGTATTGCTGGCCAGCGAAGCGTGGGCGAAGGCGCGGGGGTTGCCCATCCTGGCCTATCTCAGCGCCGGGCAGGTGGCGGGCAATGATTTCGCTCATGGCGAGGGATTGCTGATGGCCCCGACCATCGCGGTCAGCGACATGCTGGCGCGCAAGGGGCTGGGGTTCGGCGATATCGATTATTTCGAGCTTCACGAGGCCTTTGCCGCGCAGGTGCTGTGCACCATGAAGGCCTGGACCGACCCCGACTATTGCCGGGACGTGCTGGGACGCGACAGCGTTCTGGGCGAGATCGAGCCGGAAAAGCTCAATGTGAAGGGCTCGAGCCTGGCCTATGGCCATCCCTTCGCGGCGACGGGGGCGCGTATCCTGGGGGTGGCGGCCAAGCTGGTCTCGACGGCGCCGGCGAAACGCGCTTTGCTCAGCGTGTGTACCGCCGGCGGCATGGGTGTCGCCGCTCTGGTTGAAAGTGCCGCATGAGTGACAATGTCGTAAAATTCCGCCCCCGCAAGCCCGAGGGCAAATCCCCTTCACCCCGGCCGCCGCGCCCGCTGCCGGGCTGGCTGCCCTTCGCCGTGCTGATCGCGGCGGGCATCGCGATCTATTTGGTTCAGCAGGCGCTTGGGCCGGGATGAGGATGTTCATAACCGGGCGCAAAGGCGCATTTAAAACGATCTTTTGCTTGTCAGTGGACGGAATAGCAAGATACCGTCCAATCAGCTTGACCTTCTGGTAAAAACCGGACGGTCCTGATCCATTCCGCGGCCCGAGAGGGACAGCGCGGGGAGAAAAACGTCAAGAATTCCATGAGGAGATGGGACGGAATGAATTTCACCACAGCTTTGAAGGCGGTCGCGACCGCCGGCGCCATGGCGCTGATGATGAGCACGGCGGCCTCCGCCGTGACGCTGCAGATGCACAATGGCGCGGATCCCGGTTCGATCGATCCGCACAAAGCCTCGGGCGACTGGGAAAACCGCGTCATCGGCGACTATATCGAGGGCCTTTTGACCGAAGACGCCGCCGGCGATGCCATTGCCGGCCAGGCCGAGAGCTGGGACATCTCGGAAGACGGCACGGTCTACACCTTCCATCTGCGCGACGGCATCACCTGGAGCGACGGCGTGCCGGTGACGGCGGGCGATTTCGTCTATGCCTTCCAGCGCCTGTTCAACCCCAACACCGCCGCCGACTACGCCTATCTGCAATTCCCCATCCTGAATTCGGAAGCGATCAACTCGGGCGAGATCACCGATTTCGACCAGCTCGGCGTCAAGGCCCTCGACGACAAGACGCTGGAAATCACCCTCAACGCATCGACGCCCTTCTTCCTCGATGCGCTGACCCACTACACCGCCTTCCCCGTGCCCCGGCATCTGGTGGAAAAGCTGGGCGATGACTGGACCAAGGTGGAGAACGTCGTCGGCAACGGCCCCTATCTCATCAAGGAATGGCTGCCGGGCTCCTATGTCCGCTCGGAAAAGAACCCCGACTATTACGACGCCGCCAATGTGCAGATCGACGAGGTGTTCTACAACGTGCTGGAAGACCAGGCCGCCGCGCTCAACCGCTACCGCGCCGGCGAGTTCGACATTCTGACCGACTTCCCCGCCGACCAGTATCAGTGGTTGCAGGACAACATGGCCGGCCAGGCCCATGTGCAGCCCTTCCTGGGCATCTATTACTACGTGATGAACCAGGAAGAAGGGCAGCTCCTGTCCGACATCCGCCTGCGCGAAGCGCTCTCCATCTCGGTGCTGCGCGACGTGATCGGGCCCGACATCCTGGGCACCGGCGAATTGCCGGCCTATGGCTGGGTGCCCCCGGGCACCGGCAACTACGTCGAGAACGCCTATCATCCGGCCTGGGCAGACCAGACCTATGACGAGCGCGTCGAGCGGGCCAAGAGCCTGCTGGCCGAGGCCGGCTACGGCCCGGACCATCCGCTGACCCTGCAACTGCGCTACAATACCAACGACAACCCCAAGCGCATCGCGGTGGCCATCTCCTCGATGTGGGAGCCGCTGGGCGTCAAGGTGGACCTGTTCAACGCCGAAACCGCCGTGCATTACGATGCGCTGCGCGCCGGCGACTTCCAGGTCGGCCGCGCCGGCTGGCTGCTCGACTATAACGACCCCTCCAATACCCTGGACCTGCTCAAGACCGGCGTCAGCCAGGGCGATTCCATCAATTGGGGCAATAATTACGGCCGTTTCTCGAACGATGAGTTCGATGCGCTGATGGTGCAGGCCTCGTCCGAGCAGGACCTGGCCAAGCGCGGCGAAATGCTGGCCGCAGCCGAAAAGATCGCCATGGATGAGTTCGCCGCCATCCCGATCTACTGGTACGTGTCCAAGAATGTCGTCTCGCCCAAGATCACGGGCTTCGAGGACAATGCCAAGGACATCCACCGTACCCGCTGGCTGACCAAGGCCGAGTAAGGCAAAATGCAATCGTGGGGGGCCGGCGGCCCCCACCAACTA
>NZ_JAUCDN010000215.1:0-5699 GCF_034675085.1 Devosia sp. | reverse complement strand
CAGCAAAAGTGGAAACGGTTTTGCGGTTCGGAAACGCGATAAAACAAAGGCTTAGCGCGTTTCACGCTGGCCTTGAACCATCGGCTCCTTCATCCCCTCTCCCTTGGGGGAGGGGGTTAGGGGGTTAGGGGGTTAGGGGGTTAGGGGGTTAGGGGGAGAGGTGAAGAATGACCGTCTCGGATCAAATGTGAAACGCCCTAGGGGGATCGACCAGCGGTCTCGGCATGCCCCTCTGCCCCAGCCACGGTGTCATCCCGGCTCGGGGCCGGGGCGACGGGGCGGGTGGGGCGTCGCCGGGGCTTACTCGCCCCGGGCTTCGGCGAAAATATCGCTCAGGCGATATTCGTTGCCGGGGGTGATGGAAACGACGTCGTCGATCTTCCAGCCGCCCTCCTCGCGCACGAGTTCGTAGAGGAAGGAGCGCTTTTCGCCGAAATTGGTGAAAGAAACCGGCAGGCTGGCGCGCTCACCGGCGATTTCGGGCGTGCCGATGGCGAAATCGGCCAGGTCGTAATCCTGCCCGTCAATATAGGGATCAAAGCTCAGCGCCCCCAGTTCGCCCTCGGGCGTGGCCGCATCGTCCTGGTCGTAAAGCCCTTGCAGGGCCTCGGAGCGGAAGCGGCTCTCGTCCTCGTAGAAATCGTCGGTGAAATAAGGCTGGTAAAACGCCGTCAGCAGATCCTGCGGCGTTTCATAGGGCTGGGCGGCGGCAAGCCCGGCAAGGGCGAAAAACAGACCGGCGACAAAAAGAGAAAGGCGCATGGCAGGCTCCGGCATCAGTTGAACCACAGGGCGAAAATCGGCCAGTCATCGCCGAAAACCGCATTGGCGGCGGCGAAGCTGTCGGCATCGGCAATCGGGCCATCGGCCAGGAACGGCAGCGCCCCCTGCCCGGCCAGCAGCATGACGATATCGGTTTGCGTGGCGGTTTCGAAATAGGCGCGCAGATCGAACCCCTGCCGGAAGCGCCAATGGGGCACCAGCAGTTCGCCATCGAGCAGCGCATCGACGCTGTCGAGCGCGGCGAGCCAGGCATCCACCACCTCCTGGGTGACGCTCCGGCCCGGCATCAGCGAGGTCTGGCGCGGCGAGGGCACCAGTTCGCGATTATCGTCGGTTTCGGCCAGGATGGCCTGCCAATTGCCGCGCGACAGGCGCGTGATGGCTTTGAGCCGCTCGCGCACGCCGGAGAGGCGCGCCGCGTCGGCGACCGGGAAGTCGGCGGTGTGGATGGCGGCAATCACATCGGCGATGAAGGCATCGCTTTCCGCATCCATGACCAGCGTGCCGCCCCGGCTGTAATCCTGCATGGGCCGGCCGGCGCGCGGAAAGACCCGGTGCATGACCGCCTCGAAAAGGCTGAAAAATCATGGGCCAGAAGGAAATCGACCGGAGCGGCGACGATCTGGGTATAGCCGGCAAACCAGAAGGCATCGGCCCGATCAAGGCCAATGGTGGTGCCTGCGCCCTCGGCAGGCATGTCGTCGAAATCGAGCAGCGCGGTGAAAAAGAAGGCCAGGGTTTCGGCCTCATCCACGCGGCCATCGCCATTGATGTCGAAGCGCACAGCCATGGGATCGATGGTGAGCACATAGTCGCCCTGCTGGGCGGCGATCTCGAAATGGGCGCGGGCGGTGTCGAGCGTGACGACGAAATCCTCCAGCAAAGCGCGCAGCCCGGCATAATCGAGCGACTCGGGGTGGGGATTGGGCGGGGCCGAAACCATCGCCGGGTCGATGCCCAGCATCATGGCGGCGGCCGGCATGCTCGGGGCCATGGCGCCATGGCGATAGAGCCCCCGCGAAAACCGTTCCACCCCGCCGACAAGCCCGGTGAGCCCGGCGGCAAAACATGCCTCAGGCGCATCCGCCCCACAGGCCTCGGCAAAGGCGGCGGCGCTGGCGCCGGCCTCCCCGCTTTCCAGCGCCGAGACCAGCCGCGCGCCGATATCGTCAGCAGCGGCCGGGGCGGCGAGGGCGAAAAGGGCGACGGTCAGGGGGAGAAAACGCATGGGGCCTCTCTTTGGGGAATGGGGCTAAGGGTGGCACGCTCTCGTTCCGTCCACCGGGTCATTCCGGCGCAGGCCGGAATCCCGGCTGAAGGCGGATCGCGGCCACGGTATCGGGGGCGATAGGCGGACATGGATTCCGGCCTGCGCCGGAATGACATCGGGGTGAAACGGACCGCCTGCTCTCACGCATTCTCCCCCAATCATCGGCCGATGCGCTCGAACCACTGGTCTTCGGTCAGCACCTCGACGCCCAGCTCCTGGGCATTTTTGAGCTTGGAGCCGGCGCCGGGGCCGGCGACCAGGATGTCGGTCTTGGCCGAGACCGAGCCGGCAACCTTGGCGCCCAGCCGCTCGGCCATGGCCTTGGCTTCCGATCGTGTCATTTTTTCGAGCGTGCCGGTAAAGACCACGGTCTTGCCGGCAACCTGGCTGTCGGTGGAAATGGCCAGCACATAAGGCTGCGGCCTGACCTCGGCCAGCAGCGCGTCGAGCACGTCGTCATTGCGCTGGTTGCCGAAAAAATCGACCAGCGCCTCCACCACCGTCGAGCCGATGCCGTCGATGGAGGGGAAGGCAGCGAGCGGATCGGGGGCGGCGGCGATCTCCTTGCCCGCCGCCATCAGCGCCTCCATGGTGCCGAAATTGCGCGCCAGCAGCGCGGCGGTGGTTTCCCCGATATGGCGGATGCCCAGCGCGAAGATGAAGCGGTCGAGCTCGGGCGCGCGGCGGGCGTCGATGGCGGCAAAGAGCTTGTCCAGCCCATCGAAATTGCGCTGCTCGACGCTGCGCACATTTTTGCGCGCCTTGCCCGAAAGCGCCTCGCGCGCCCGCGCCTGTTCCTCGCGCTTTTCGGCCAGGGCCTGCTGCACCTCGGCGCGGCGCTCATGCAGGGTGAAGATGTCGGCGGCATTGCGCACCAGACCGGCATTGAAGAACAGCTCGATATTTTCCGCGCCCAGCCCCTCGATATCGAGCGCGCCGCGCGAAACGAAATGGCGCAGCCCCTCCACCGCCTGGGCCGGGCAGATCATCTCGCCGGTGCAGCGGCGGCGGGAATCCTCCTTGCCGGTCTTTTCATTGCGTTCGCGCGTCGCCGGCGAGCCGCAGACGGGACAAGTATGGGGGAAATCGAAAGGCACGGCGTCGGCGGGGCGCTTATCCAGCACTACGCTGACAATCTGGGGAATGACGTCGCCGGCGCGCTGGATGACCACGCTGTCGCCGATGCGGATATCGACGCCATCGCGGATGGGCTCGCCCTTGCTGTCGAAACCCTTGATATAGTCCTCATTGTGCAAGGTGACGTTTTCGACGACGACCCCGCCCACCGTCACCGGCTCCAGCCGCGCCACAGGGGCCAAGGTGCCGGTGCGGCCCACCTGGATATCGATGGCGCGCACAAGGGTGGTGGCGCGCTCGGCGGGGAATTTATGGGCGATGGCCCAGCGCGGCTCGCCGGTGACGAACCCCCAGCGGCGCTGGAGATCGAGCTGGTCGACCTTATAGACCACCCCGTCTATGTCATAGCCCAGCGTGGCCCGCTGCGCCTCGATGGTGCGGTAATGGGCGATCAATTCGTCGGCGGAGCGAGCGCGCACCATCAGCGGGGTGATGCGAAAGCCCCATTCGGCGAATTTCTGCACCGCCTCATACTGGCTGGGAGCCGGATCGGCGCTGGTGGCGCCCCAGGCATAGGCGAAAAAGCGCAAATTGCGGCTGGCGGTGACGGCAGGGTCCTTCTGGCGCAGGGAGCCGGCCGCCGTATTGCGCGGATTGACATAATCCTGCCCGCCGCTGGCGGCGGAGCGGGCCTTGAGCGCCTGGAACTCCTCATAGGTCATATAGACCTCGCCGCGGATTTCGATGCTGTCGGGCCAGCCCGAGCCGGCAAGCTGGTCGGGAATATCAGCGATGGTGCGCAGATTGGCGGTGATGTCCTCGCCCACAAGGCCATCGCCGCGCGTCGCCCCCTGCACGAAAACCCCGTTTTCATAGCGCAGCGAGGCGGACAGCCCATCGATCTTGGGCTCGGCGGTGAAGGCGATATCGAGGTCCTTGTCACGCTCGAAAAAGCGCCGGCCGCGCTCGATGAAATCGAGCACATCCTCATCGGTATAGGCTTTGGCCAGGCTCAGCATCGGCTCGCCATGGCGCACCTTGGCAAAGCCCTCGGCCGGCGGCGCGCCAACCATGCCGGTGGGCGTATCGGCGCGCACCAGCGTGGGGAAAGCCGCCTCGATGGCGGCATTGCGCAGGCGCAGCCCATCATATTCGGCGTCGGTGATCTCGGGCGCGTCGTTCTGGTGATAGGCGATGTCGGCGGCGGCAATCGCCTCGGCCAGCCGCGCCAGCTCGGTTTCGGCCTCGTCAGGGGTGAGATCGGAGACTCGTTTCTGGGTCAAATCGGTCATGGAATGCTTATACCCGGCTGGCACGAAATTGGTGGTTCATTCTTTTCCTTGGCCCCGTTCCGCCCCGCCCGCCGGATCGTACCTCCCCCTGGATGGGGGAGGCTAGGAGGGGGTGCCGGGAGCCCCAATATCGGGGCTAAACGCCCCCCTCCCTTGATCCCTCCCCACAAGGGGGAGGGTAACGACTGAAACATCGTGCCCCCTCGTTCCCTCCCCCCGTCAAGGGGAGGGGGTGAGCCAGTGGTCGCCCACCCTTCAATCATCCCACCGCGCCGAGCAGCTTGCTGGCGGCGGCGCGGGCTTCGTCGGTAATTTCGGCGCCGGCCAGCATGCGGGCCACCTCCTCCTGGCGGGAAGCGACGTCGAGGGGGCGGACATGGGTGCGCATGAAGGCCCCCTCCTCCACCATCTGCTTTTCGATGAGCAGATGCCGGTTGGCGCGCGCCGCCACCTGGGGCGCATGGGTGACGGCCAGAACCTGCACCTTGCCGGCCAGCCGCGCCAGCCGCCGCCCGATGGCGTCGGCCACCGCCCCGCCCACGCCGGTGTCGATCTCGTCGAAAATCAGCACCGGGGCCGAACCGGACGCGGCCAGCACCACCTTGAGGGCCAGCAGGAACCGGCTCAATTCGCCGCCCGAGGCCACCTTGAGCAAGGGGCCGGGCGCGGTGCCGGGATTGGTCTGCACGTGAAAGGCGACCTGATCGAAGCCAGCGGCGGAAAGCCGGTTCTCGTCGCACTGATGATCGACGATGAAACGGGCCGCGCCCAGCTTGAGATCGGGCAATTCGGCCTCGACCGCCCGGCCCAGGGCGATGGCGGCCTCGCGCCGCCCGGCGCTGAGGCGCAGGGCGGCGGCGCGATAGGCGGCAAGGGCCTCGGCCAAAGCGGCTTCGAGCGCGGCAAGGCGCGTTTCCCCGCTTTGCAGGGTTTCCAGGTCCCCGCTGTATTTTTCCAGCACCGCCGGCAAGTCGTCGCAGGTGACCTGATGCTTGCGAGCAGCGGCGCGCAGCGCGAACAGCCGCTCCTCGGTGGCTTCCAGCTCGGCGGGGTCGTAATCCATCTCGCGCTTTAAATCCTCCAGCGCCTCGCCGGTGCGGTCCAGCGCCACCAGGGAGGCGTCGAGACTGTCGACCAGCGGCTGGAACAGGGTCTGGCCGCCATCGATCTTGCGCATCAGCCGGCGCATCAGGCTCGAGAGCGAGGGCGCGGGCGCCCCGGGCCCGTTGAGCATGTCGTCGATCTCGACCACATCGGAAGCGGAGCGCTCGGCCTGC